>JAOULU010000008.1 GCA_029881855.1 Nitrosomonas sp.
TATTGCGTCTAGATCAGAAGCAGTTCGAAACGTTGCTAACTGATGTAGGAAACGAAGCACGTGAATTAAGTACGAATGCCGAATTGAAGCAGGACAATAAAGATGACGGCCTTCGTTCAGAAGATAATAATATGACGGATGGCAGTGGCTATGGTGAAGATATACTTGATGGCTTAATATTTGAGCAGACTGATCCCAATAACTCACTGACTATTAAGCGTCATCCGAGCGGAAAGCCATTGAATGCACTTGATCAGCTTTTGACCGGTGTTCAGAGTCTCACTGAAATGACTGCATCTGGGCAATATAAAATCAACGAGTTAATCCTGCAAGTTTTGGAAACATTGTATAGCAGCTTAGGTTTTGATTTTGCAACAATTTGTCTGAAAGATGCTAAGAGCAATCAATTTCGAGCTCGCTATGCATTAGGACAAAGTAATATTAAATTACAGCAACAGTTTGTTTTTCCTAGTACCTCGTCCGATGATTTATTTAGTTTAGCGATTCAAAGAAATGTAGATTTATCTATTTCAGATGTTACTGGCCAAAAGATGCTTAGCATGCTGCCAGAATGGCACAGGAAACTTTTGCCTAAGACAAAAAGTTTTATTATTTTGCCTCTGGTTGTTAGAGGGAAATCAATCGGATTTTTCTATGCTGACCGTCAACAACAAGCACCGGAAGGGATTTCATCAGATGAGATGAAGTTAATTAAGACTCTAAAAGGGCTTATTCTGACCACCTTAAATCCATAATTCAGTTCTTTGTTAAAAAGTAATTATTGTCTAGATTATGGAAGTTATACTGGATTAACAGAATGTTAATATGTCAGTGTGAAGGATTGGTCCAATGGTCTAACAAGAATTGTAGTGTCGATTTCCCGTTAAATTCGTTAATTTGCAAACGGTAAACAGCATCAATGATATCGGGCAACGGTTCATTATGAAAAAATAAAATGGCGTCATAAATAGCGTTAGATTGCTGATCTATCATTTCATTTCCGGGGTCTACTTTTATCAGTTTTAATTTCAAGTGCTTTTTGCCTACAATACGTTGATCTTCCACATAAAAACGTGCATTAAATGTAGGTTGAGGGAAGCCCTGTCCCCAAACTTGTTGAGTCAGAGATTCGGCTAGCTGCATATTAATTTCTGATACGTCAAGATCACCATCTGTTTCAATAACACGTGTTAAATCAGCAGGTGTCAGGAATGTCTGTGCCGCTTGTTCGAAGGCTTCACAGAACGCTTCAAAATTTTGTCTGCAGATAGTTAGGCCAGCCGCTGCAGCATGACCGCCAAACTTTAGTATTAATGCAGGCTGGCGTTTGGCAACGAGATCGAGTGCATCACGCAAGTGAAAACCAGGGATAGATCGTCCGGATCCTTTTATTTCATTTTCATTGCCAGGCGCAAAAATAATTACTGGGCGGTGATATTTATCTTTGATGCGCGATGCAAGTATACCGATGACACCTTGATGCCATTCTTGATCAAATAAGCATACGCTATATGAAGTAGATATTTTCGTGTCCTGAGTTTTTATCGCTTCTTCCAGCATGAGTAAAGCGCTTTCTTGCATAGTTGATTCAATGTCACGACGTTGACGGTTGAGTGCGTCCAATTGTTGTGCGATTTGTGCCGCATAAGCATCATCATCGGTAATGAGGCATTCAATACCCAGCGACATATCGTCCAGGCGACCCGCAGCATTTAATCTGGGGCCCAGCATAAAGCCCATTTCATAGGCGGAGGTCTGCTGAAAATCTCTACGAGCGACTTGCAGGAGAGCATTAATGCCTACACAGGCGCGGCCTTTTCGGATACGTTGCAGGCCTTGCTGAACCAATATGCGATTATTATTGTCCAGTTTTACAACATCTGCCACAGTGCCTAATGCCACTAAGTCCAAAAAATTAGCGAGATTGGGTTCTTTGATATTGCTTGTAAAAAAACCTCGTTGGCGTAATTCAGCTCTGAGTGCTAGCATCAGATAGAAAATAACGCCTACACCGGCGATATCCTTGCTAGGAAAAGAACAGCCTGGCTGGTTGGGATTAATAATGGCAGTCGCGTCAGGTAATTCATCGCCAGGGAGATGGTGATCTGTAATGAACACTTGCATCCCGAGTTGTTTGGCAATAAGAACACCTTCAACGCTGGCAATACCATTATCAACCGTGATGAGGATGTCAGGTTGTTTGACGTTATGTGCAAGCTGTACAATTTCTGGTGTTAATCCATAGCCATATTCAAAACGGTTGGGCACCAGGTAATCAACAATAGCACCAAATTTGCGTAATATTCGTATACCGACTGCACAGGCCGTAGCGCCATCGGAGTCATAATCTGCAACAATTAATAATCTTTTTTTAGCTGTAATAGCATCAGCAAGTAATGTGGCCATCAAGCCAATATTTTTGAGCCGGTCGAATGGGATGAGACGTGCCAACTCTGTTTCCAGTTGTTTTGAATTCTCAATGCCTCTTGCTGCATAGATACGTGCCAATACTGGCGGCATTCCGCATTGGCTGAGTGTATCGAAGGCTTGTTTATTGTATTGACGGGCGGTAATTTTAGGCATGCGCCGGATAATTTAGGTGGGTTTTAGGTGCTTGCTGTGATTCTTTCTACTTTAAGCATGTATAAACGACGGCTATCAGCACGTTGCACGATGAATTTAAGATCATCAATAATGACAGACTCGTCACGACTGGGTAATCGACCAAATTTATTCAATACAAGACCGCCAATGGTATCGTAATCATCATTATCAAAATTTGTACCTAATGTTTCATTAAAACTGTCAATATCTGTGACGGCTTTGATCCGGTATAGATTTTCTGATTCTTTGACAATATTGTCTTCATCTTCGTCAAAGTCATATTCATCTTCAATTTCACCGACAATCTGTTCTAGCACATCTTCAATAGTTACAAGGCCAGCGACACCACCATATTCATTAACAACAATAGCAATATGATTTCGGTTGCTACGAAAATCCTTAAGAAGAATATTGAGTCGCTTGGATTCTGGAATAAATACGGCAGGTCTTAGCATGTCACGAATGTTAAATTCTTCTTCTCCAGCATAATAGCGTAACAAGTCTTTGGCTAGCAGGATACCGAGGATGTTGTCTTCACTACCTTCGGTGACGGGAAAGCGTGAATGCGCTGTTTCTATGACAAAAGGGATAAATTTATCGGGTGTTTCGCTAATATCAATAACACCCATTTGGGAGCGCGGTACCATAATGTCACGTGCCTGCATCTCCGATACTTGCATGACGCCTTCGATCATGCTGAGTGCATCGGAATCCAGCAAGTTGCGCTCAAAGGCCGTGTGTAATAGTGCAATAAGTTGTTTTCGGTCTTCTGGTTCGCGTATGAACAGGGCGTTTATACGTTCAAGCCAACTGCTTTTAGGTGAGGGGTCATCCATGGCTTATTTAAGAACTTCCTTAATATAATGTGTCATTGCTTTGTGTTTTATAAGGATCATTGTAGCCAAGCTGAGTAAGAATTTTTGTTTCTAGTTGTTCCATAATAGTAGCTTCAGTGTCATCGTTATGATCATAGCCTTGCAGATGAAGTATGCCATGAACTGTAAGATGCGCATAATGTGCAGTCAGGTCTTTATGTTGTTGCTGTGCTTCTTTTTCAACAACTGCTGCACAGAGTACGATATCGCCTGATAATGGTTGCGTTTCGTCATATGTAAAAGTCAACACGTTGGTGGCATATTTTTTTTTGCGATAGCGACTATTAAGTTCGAGGCCTTCTGATTCATCTACAATGCGTAATACAATATGAGCTTCTTGCATGAGAGCGGCCTTAACCCATCTTCGAAATTGTGGGCGTGTAGGAGTGTCTTTATTGTCCGTAGTGTATTGTACAAATAACTTAAATGGCTGACCCATATAAAAGGATAATTAGTTCTTTTGTTGGTTATCATGTTTCTCATATGCATTAACAATACGTTGTACTAAAGGGTGTCTGACAACATCTTCAGATTCAAAGTGGGTAAATGCAATGCCACGTATGTCTTTGAGCACATGCTTGACTTCTACCAAGCCGCTTTTTTGAAGTTTAGGTAGGTCAATTTGGGTAATGTCACCAGTAATAACCGCCTTGGAACCAAGGCCTATACGGGTTAAGAACATTTTCATTTGTTCGGGTGTGGTATTTTGTGCTTCATCAAGAATAATGAACGACTGGTTTAGTGTACGTCCTCGCATAAAAGCTAGTGGTGCTATCTCGATGGTGTTGCGATCAAATTGCTTGCTGGTTTTGTCGTATCCTAGTAGATCGTATAATGCATCATAAAGTGGGCGCAGGTATGGGTCTACCTTTTGCGTCATGTCACCAGGTAAAAACCCCAGTCGCTCCCCAGCTTCTACCGCAGGTCTGACCAATATTAGGCGTGTAACCAGTTCTCGTTCAAGCGCATCAACAGCGCTAGCGACGGCGAGATAGGTTTTGCCTGTACCAGCTGGGCCAATAGCAAAAGTAATGTCATGTTTTTGGATCTGCTGTAGATATTGAACTTGACGGGGTGTGCGACCGTATAAATTACTACGGCGTGTCATCAAAGATGGAGAGGTTTCTTCCATCGTTGTGGCATTATCATTAATTTGATCGGGAATATTTTGCGGATTTAAAGCTTCAATCAAACCAAGTTGGATATGTTCTAGACTGAGGTGATGCTGTGATTTTTTGTAGAAATTACCTAAAACTTGTGCAGCAAGTTTTGTTTGTTCCGATTTTCCATGCAAGCTAAAGTGTTCACCACGCCGGGAAATAGTGACATCCAATGCAATTTCAACCTGCTTTAGGTTTTCATCCAGTGCTCCGCATAAATTGGCAAGGCGTTGGTTATCAGCTGGCGTAAAAGAAATTTCGAAGGGTTTATGTTCCAATGTATAGTGAAACTGTTGTGATAAGTTGATTTTCTCAGTGGTGGCGACACTTTGCAAGTAAAATTATTCTTTAATCTTGTAGCACTTCCCCGCGTAGTGAATGTGAGCGTGCATCAGTAATATTGATATTGGCAAAACAATTCATTAAATTCGGGTTGCAAGAAAAATTAACAACACGATTATTATCGGTGCGCCCATAAAATTCAGCGGCGTTTCTTTTTGAAATACCTTCTATTAATACGCGCTGAGTTGTTCCAATCATTTGTTGACTTATTTTTCTGGCTTGTTGTTTGATTTGTGCTTGTAACCGATGCAATCTTTCAAGCTTAAGCTCATATGGCGTATCATCGGGCAAATCGGCAGCTGGTGTGCCTGGGCGTGCACTATAGATGAAGCTGAAGGATTCATCAAAATTCAACTTCTCAACGAGTGAAAGTGTTGCTTCAAAGTCAGCTTCGGTTTCTCCTGGAAAGCCGATGATAAAATCAGAGGAGAGCGTGATATTGGGGCGTGTTTGGCGTAGTTTATGAATAATAGACTTATATTCCAACACACTATACCCACGTTTCATAGCGGCCAGAACTTTGTCAGACCCTGATTGTACTGGTAGGTGTAGGTGACTGACGAGCTTGGGTAATCTACTGTAGGCATCAATTAGACGCGTGGTAAACTCTTTAGGGTGTGAAGTAGTATAGCGAAGCCGCTCAATTCCTGGTATTTCGTGAATATATTCTAGCAATAATGAAAAATCAGCAATTTCTCCGTCATCCATAACGCCCAGGTAGGCGTTAACATTTTGTCCCAATAATGTTATTTCTTTAATGCCTTGGTCTGCTAGAACTGCAATTTCAGTTAATACATCATTTAGTGGGCGAGAGACTTCTGTACCTCGCGTATAGGGTACAACACAAAAACTGCAATATTTACTACAGCCTTCCATAATAGAAACAAAAGCTGTCGCTCCTTCAGTACGCGCAACGGGAAGGTGGTCAAATTTCTCAATTTCAGGGAAGGAAATATCAACTTGTGATCGTCCGGTGGCCCTGCGTTTTTCAATTAACTGAGGTAATCGATGCAGTGTTTGTGGCCCAAAAACAATATCAACAAATGGTGCGCGGGTGATAATGGTTTTTCCTTCTTGACTAGCTACACAGCCACCAACCCCAATTAATAAATTAGGGTTAGTGGCTTTCAGATGCTTGACACGACCTAAGTCATGAAATACTTTTTCTTGCGCTTTTTCACGAACAGAGCAGGTATTAAATACAATGAGATCAGCTTGTGCAGGATCATCGGTTGGCTCCATGTCATGGGCAGAACGCAGCACATCCAGCATTTTATCTGAGTCATACTCGTTCATTTGACAGCCAAAAGTCTTTATATATAGCTTGTTATTCACGAAATAAATATTACCTTCATAAAAAGGTCATACAAAATATTGTCTAATCAACTTTAGAAGCCTTTTCTTCCTCTTTGGCCGTGAAGATTTCTTCGGGTGTTAAAAACCAAATACGGTGCACATAACCTGAAGCATCTTGTTGATAGCGAATAGAACCTGTTTTATTTAACATGTTTGGGAAGATAATCAGATTATCAGTGCCCCGAATTTGTCCCCCTGCACCCATAAATAGGGTCTGACCACTGATAGTTAGTTCGGGGAAAGAAAAATCTGTTAGCTTGCCAAATTTGCTATCTATTGGAAAGTTTCTGTGTGGTTGACCGAAACTATTGCTCGCCGTAAGCACCAGTACAATTATAAAAATAAGTGACAACACTTGAAATTTTTTTATGCTCTTCATGTCTTAACGGGTCGGATAAAAGATAAAATACGGATGGTGGCGAATCAGGGATTTGAACCCCGGACCAACGGATTATGATTCCGCTGCTCTAACCACTGAGCTAATTCGCCACACGCAAAGACGTAAGAGGCAGCATTTTCCTCCTGAGGAGATAGCTTGTCAAGGCTGCCCGGGTTTGGTTGGTCAACCAACTAGGTGGGATTGACTGCTATATATGAAAACAGTGTTATCGATTAGTTTTAAAATAATTAATCAATCCATTAGTAGATGAATCATGAGAAGTAACTAATGCGTCATGTTCAAGTTCTCGTGCGATTTCTCCGGCCAATTGTTTGCCTAATTCAACACCCCATTGGTCAAATGGGTTTATATCCCAGATAACACTTTGTACAAAAACTTTGTGCTCATACAGCGCAATGAGAGTGCCTAATGTTTTGGGGTCTAATTTTTTAAATAGAATAGAAGTTGTTGCCTTGTTGCCAGGAACAATTTTATGTGGCGGAAGTGCTGATTGTTCAGCTTCAGCGGTTGCGAAAGTATCTAATTTGTTTGTTTGTTTGTTATTCTCACCTTTGCCAGTCATCATGGCTTCTGTTTGCGCAAAAAAGTTAGCCAATAACCAATTATGGTGATCCCCAATAGGGTGATGGCTTTGACATGCGGCAAGAAAGTCGGCGGATATAGTTTGTGTACCTTGATGAAGTAGCTGATAGAAAGCATGCTGACCATTGGTGCCTGGCTCTCCATATATTACCGGACTGGTACTGTAATCAATCATTTCGCCACTACGAGTTACACTTTTTCCATTACTTTCCATTTCTAGCTGTTGTAGATAGGCGGGAAAACTGTGTAGGGATTGGTCGTATGGAAGAATAGTATGTGCGGTGGCACCAAAGAAATTGATTTGCCAAATGCCAATCATGCCAAGTATGACAGGTAAGTTTTGTTCATGTGGTGCTGTGGAGAAATGCTGGTCCATTTCTCGTGCGCCAGTGAGAAACGCGTTGAAATTATCCATGCCAATAGCCAGCGCGATGGGCAAACCAATAGCTGACCATAATGAATATCGACCGCCAACCCAGTCCCAGAATAAAAATAAATTTTTAGTAGGAATGCCAAATTTCTTTACTGCTTCAGTATTTGTGGAAACGGCAACGAAATGATCGGCGATAGTATCTTCAGTTCCGCCACTGGAAAGAAACCATGCCTTAGCTGAATTTGCGTTGGTTATGGTTTCTTGAGAAGTAAATGTTTTTGATGCAATGATAAATAGCGTTGTTTCTGGGTTAACTTTTTTTAATGTTTCTGACAAGTGTGCACCATCAATATTTGAAACAAAATGCATTGTCAGATTAGCTGTGCAATAAGGTTTTAATGCTTCAGTTACCATTAAAGGCCCAAGGTCTGAACCGCCAATACCAATATTGATAATATCGCTAAACGGTTTGCCAGAATAACCTGTTAAGCTGCCATTACGAACACTTTCTGTAAATTGTGTCATTTGTGACAATACACTTTCGATTTCGGGAGCGACATCTTTACCATCAATAATTAACGAATCTTGGCCACGCAAGGCACAATGTAGTGCTGCCCGGTGCTCTGTATTGTTTATTTTTTCACCTTGAAATAGCTGTTTAATCCAGTTTTCTAGATCTTGTTGTTGGCTAAGTTTAAGCAATAAACCTATAGTTTCATCGTTGACGGGTTGTTTAGAATAATCTAACAAAACATCATTAAATAATAATGAGTATTTGTTGAACCTTTGATTGTCCTGTTGAAACAAGTCAGATAAGTGTATCTGAGACATGACAGATTGATGTGTTTGTAATGCAAGCCAGGCGGGTGACTGAGTAAGCGTAGACATACCAGAGTTTATTCCGATGGTTAGAAGGTTTTTTTAAAGGCGTTCAAATACAGCGGCAATACCTTGCCCGCCGCCAATGCACATCGTTACCAATGCATAGCGACCATTGCTACGGTGTAATTCATATATGGCTTTAATGGTCAAAATACAACCGGTTGCTCCAATGGGGTGTCCTAATGCGATAGCGCCACCATTAGGATTGGTTTTTGCTGGGTCAAATTGCAACTCTTTTGCAACTGCACAAGCTTGAGCAGCAAAAGCTTCATTTGACTCTATAACATCCATATCGGTAATTTTAAGATTAGCTCGGTGTAGGGCATTTTGTACTGCTTGCACTGGGCCGATTCCCATAAATTGGGGATCAACCCCGGCATGTCCGTAGGAAACTAATCGTGCCATAGGTTGTAGGCCGCGTTTATCAGCCGCAGTACGTTCCATAAGAACGATAGCAGCGGCACTGTCGTTGATGCCAGAGGCATTGCCTGCGGTGACAGTACCATTGGTTTGAAAAACGGTCCGTAACTTGGCTAAGCTATCAGCGTTAACATTCTCTCGAGGGTGTTCATCTGTATCAAAAATAATTGTGTTTTTACGGGAAGTAATTTCTATGGGTAATATTTGTTCCTTAAAATAGCCGTGCTTAATTGCATGTGTAGCGCGACGATGGCTTTCTACAGCATATCGATCTTGTTCTTCACGTCCAATGTGCCATTTTGCAGCGATATTTTCTGCAGTAACTCCCATATGCACGTGTTCAAATGGGTCAGTTAATGCGCCTACCATCATGTCAATCGTATCACCATTATTCATACGTTGTCCCCAACGTAGGGCAGGTAATAGGTATCCGCCGCGGCTCATAGACTCGGTGCCGCCTGCAATGGCGGTGTCAGTATCATTAAGTAAAATATTATGGCTGGCTGAAATGATGGCTTGTAAGCCGCTGCCACATAGACGGTTTAACGTTAAAGCTGAGGTATGCTGGGGAAGGCCGCCATTAATACCCGCAACCCTGGCCATATACATATCGCGGGCTTCGCCGTGTATTACGTTACCTAGAATCAGATGCCCAACTTCATCAGGGTCGATTTTTGCTCGTAGTACGGCTTCATGGACTACTTTTGCAGCTAATTCAGTGGGTGCTATCTCTTTAAGTGAGCCACCGTAATCACCAATGGCAGTACGCACACCACTTAATATCACGACTTCTTTCATAAACAATTTCCCATTGGTTTCGTCAGGGTTATTGATGAGCGACAGACTATTGGGTCATAATTCAACTAACATTTTTTCCAGTTCCGTTATAACTTGATCAAATTCATGTTGCATATCAGGCAAAAATATTTGTGCTTGTTGTATTTGATTTGTTTGCCCATAATCTTCTAGCTTTTGACACATGCTCGCAAGTGTTTCAGCGCCAATATTTGCTGTACTAGATTTAAGTGTATGTGCTGCTATTTTTAATGCTTGATTATCGTTACCCACTATGGCTTGCTTTATTTCAGATAAGGATTGGGACGCAGAGACAAGATAAATTGATGCAATTTTTTTGAAAAAATCATTGCTTTGATTAGGGTCTAACTGACGATAAGCATCAATTTTTTCTAAACTAATACGTGACCTATTAGTGGTTTCTTTTTCTTGATCAGAGTTCATAGGCTATTTTTGTGATTCCTGATTTTTATCGTTTTTGTTAGGATGATTTATCCATCTTTTTAACATCGCTTCAAGTTGAGCTAATGTAAATGGCTTTGATAAAAAATCATCCATACCTACATCCAAACACTTTTGCCGGTCGTCAGACATTGCATTTGCAGTGAGTGCGACAATAGGAAGATACTTTCCACCCTGTTTAGTCGCTAATTGCCGGATAGCAATAGTGGCTTCATAACCATCAATGATGGGCATTTGGCAATCCATTAGTATAAGTTCAAAATTATTATTGGTTTTGACCAAGCTAATGGCTTCTTGTCCATTATTAGCCAGAACCATTTGCAGTCCAAGTTTCGCTAGCATAGCACGCGCAACCTGTTGATTAACAATGTTGTCTTCAGCAACAAGTACAGTCCCAGTCATTTTGGGTGTGGTGATCTTAGCTTTAATTTTAGGGGTATCTGAAGATGTGGAAATGGATAACAGGTCACTAATGACTTTAAGAAGATCTTTCTGACGTATAGGTTTGTTAACGAAACGTATCATGCCTGATTCTTGGATAATATGTTGCTCCGTATTTACAAAGGTGGATGTCAGCATCATTAGGCGAGTGTTGGTCAGTTTAGGGTTGGATTGAATGGTACGTGCTAATTCTAAGCCGTCCATTCCTGGCATATGCATATCCAAAATGACAATCTGAAAAGGTTTGTTTTCTTCTACAGACTGATTCATTAAATATAGTGCTTCTTCGCCGTTAGGTGCGCAAAATACACTCATATTCCAATTCTCTAATTGATGAAGCACAATCTCACGATTGGTTTGGTTGTCATCGACTACCAGAACACGAATACCGTCAAATACATCTGGTGTTGGTTCGCTGACAAATGGCCTTTTCGCTTTGACTAGTTGTAGGTCAATATAAAACTTTGTTCCTTTTCCTAATGTGCTTTCTACTCGTATTTTTCCACCCATTAATTCAATCAAGTGTTTGCTAATAGTTAGGCCAAGGCCTGTGCCACCAAATTTGCGTGTTGTTTTGGCATCAGCTTGGGCAAAATGCTCAAAAATCGTTTTGTAAGCTTCAGGAGCAATGCCGATACCTGTATCTTCAATTAAGAGATGTATATTTGCTTTCTTATCTGTTTCAGACTGTAGCGTGGTGCGAATAATAACCTCGCCCTGCTGGGTGAATTTAATGGCATTGCTAACCAGGTTAATCACTATCTGACGTAATCTGAAGGGGTCGCCACGTAAATGAAAAGGCTTATTAGGCGGCGTAAATTGGGTGGCCATTTCCAGTTCTTTATGTTTGGCTTGTTGTGCAAACATGGCCATGGCATCTTCTATCAAATCAACAAGATCAAAATCTACAGATTCCAGTTGCATGTGTCCGGATTCAATCTTAGAAAAATCTAAAATGTCATTTATAACGCTCAATAGATGTTGGCCAGAGGTTTGTACAGACTCCGTCCAAATTTTTTGTTGTGCGTTTAATTCGCTATTTAAGAGCAGTTCATTCATACCTAACACCCCATTGAGTGGGGTGCGGATTTCATGACTCATAGTGGCAAGAAATTCACTTTTGGCATGACTGGCCTTTTCTGCGGCATCTTTGGCAGCAAGTAATTCCGTTGTTCTAGCGGCTACTTCAATCTCGAGCTGATCTCTTTGGGTGGCAAGATTCTTGTCACGTTCTCCAATTTGCTCAAGCATTAGATTAAAGCCAGTAGCCAATGTATCTATTTCAGTAATATGGCTGGATTCTGCTCGAATAGTGTAATCATTTTTTTCTGAAACTTTCTGGATTAACTGACTGAGTTTAGACAATGGAATGAGTACGGCTGTGTTCAATCGTTGCAGCATCAAATTGCTGGCAAGTAGGGCCAGTAAGGATGTCACGAGGATAACTATCATTAACCAAGCAGTCTGCCAATACAGCGAAGATAAATCAACGGCGAAATAGAAGTTGCCATGAATCTTTTGTTGGAAATAAATGGGTTGATTAATCTTAATATGCGTTAGGCCAATCGTATAATCTTTGCTTGGTGGAATTAATAGCTCTTTAGTTACTGAATGTTGATATTGATAATAGGCAAATCGTTCAGCTTTATCGTTAAAAATAATGGCCACAGATATATCATTTGAACTGGCAAGAGAATCGAGTAATTCCTGTGCAGAATTAGCATCATTAAATACCAGAGATGCGGCTATATTCTCAGTAAACGCCTCGGCTTTGGTTTGGTTTGAATTAACTAATGAAAAGAGATTAAGTGAGAAACTACTAATGATAAGAACAATGGCTGCGATGGTTAGAATGCTACCCAGTGTTAATCTGCTTATACGCAGTAAACGCTGATTCAACGTTGTTTGTTTGGTGTATGAGGTTGGCTTGACCGTCATTGGTATACCTTGGTGGCTAGTCGTAGTAATCTGGCACTGAGTGTTAATCCAGCACGACGCGCTGCTTTTAGGTTGGCCTCAAAGATAATTTTATTTTTTGCGATCCCCATATTAAGCGCGACACCTTCGTTGGCAGCGTTCTTACTGTCGGCTATTGTTAAAATTGGTCTTGTATCCAAGCTGCCAAGGATGGAGGGTAAATTTTCAATGACGGAATCAGCGATAAAGATAACCTGGCAATCTAGTAAATCTTCTATGTGGTTTTTATTCTGAATTTTGATAAGGTGATCGTTTACGTTGCGCCCATCTAGCGCACTAATTTCATGCCCAAAAGAATTTTCACCATAGACACAGAGGTTAATGTCTGAGCCAATGCCATTAGGCCATTCTGTGTAGGCAATAAAATTATAAATAAATGCTGCTTTTAAACGAAATTCTGGTAGCGCATCTGCTTTGGCATAGGTTGTATTGAGCAACAAGCTCATACAAAGCATTATCCTGAGAATATGCTTGCCTCTTATCATTGCAGATTAGTTTGATTGTGGAGAGAAATGTTTGAGCCAGTCATTTCCAATAGATTATTAATAATATTAAATTTGTTGTAGACGCTATTTGTAAATCGGCCATTATGTTATAGCAATGAATAAGTGAAAATAATGGAACAAAAAAGGAAACGGTATAGACTATTGTTTATACAGTTTTCTAGCTTTTTTTGAGGTTTTAGAATAACCTATCTTACTATCTTTTTTAAAAAGATAAACTACTCAATCTAATCAGTAGGTTTTATTAATAATTTTTTCTAAAATGCTACGATTTCAGTTTAAACAATTACTGGTTTGTTTGCTACCGCTATTGCTTCCAAGTAAGTTATTGGCGGCAATAGAGGGTGATGTCTACAGTATGGATTTAGAGCAGTTAATGAGTATTGAAGTTGTTTCTGCTAGTAAAAAATCCCAAACACTCTTAAAAACAGCGGCTGCTGCACATATTATTACCGAAGAGGACATACGGCGTTCTGGTGCAACAAGCCTACCCGAAGTCTTACGTGGTGTTCCTGGTGTACAAGTGGCGCAGATTGATGCCAATAAATGGGCTGTGAGCATGCGGGGGTTTAATAACCGTTTTGCCACTAAATTACTTGTTATGATTGATGGTCGTTCCATTTATACCCCGTTATTTTCTGGTGTATATTGGAATATGCACGATATGTTGTTGGAGGATATTGATCGGATCGAAGTAATACGCGGCCCTGGAGGCACATTATGGGGTGCCAATGCTGTGAATGGTGTTATTAACATTATTACTAAAAAAGCAGATGAAACACAGGGTACGCAAATAACTTTTCTGGGCGGGTCTCTTGAAAAAAATATCAGTGCGCGTTATGGCGCTAGAATAAATAATCAAACCAGTTTCCGTGTTTATGCAAAGGGCCGGCATAACGAGAGATTTAGTCAGCAATCACAATTACAAAGTTTAGGTCCAGCAAATGATCAGTGGCGAAACTTTACAACCGGTTTTCGTGTTGATGGAGAGATAGATGGCAACACTGATTGGATGTTGCAAGGTGGCTACAATGTAGGCACGGCTGATCAGTTCGTAGAATCAGCTTCTCTAACGCCCCCTAGCAATCTTAGGTTGCGAGATGCTATTAACTATAATACTGGCAATATGTTGTTTTTATGGAACAAGCAATTGTCTCTTGATAACAAATGGCGAGTACAGGTTTATTATGATTACTTTAACCGCACAGCGTTAAGTACAACACACAACATACATACGGTAGACATTGAGATACAGAACCAACGGCGGTTTTTTGATAGGCATAATGTAGTCTGGGGGTTTGGTTATCGCAGCATCCTGGATGAGTTAGAGCCGGGCTTTGAGGTTTCTTTTAGTCCTGAGAAGCTGCATTTTAAGACCTTTAATACATTTTTTCAGAATGAAGTCCAGCTTACCGAGAAGCTGCGTTTTACGGTCGGCTCGAAATTTGAACATAATGACTTTACCGGATTTGAATATCAGCCAAGCGCCCGTGTTCTCTTTGAAGTTAATGAACGAAATTCTGTGTGGGCGGCATTTTCCCGTGCGGTACGTA
>JAOULU010000009.1 GCA_029881855.1 Nitrosomonas sp.
ATTTATTTTTCCTTGCGACCAAGATGCCAACAGCGGTGCCGTATCAACATTAGGTTTACCACGATAATAACATTCCGCATACTCAATAACAGCACCCCGCTGAATGAGTGTCTCTCCTAGTAGGCGTCTACCACCGTTACCTCGAAAAATAACGACACGCTTACCCTTCATTTGTTGTAACTCTTCTTTATCAAGCAGCGCCTCAGTATCAAAACGTTCACGCGGGCTGATAATTTCACTAACACCAAACTGCTTAAGAGTATCCGCACTACCTTTTCCCACAGTAGCAATACTTAAATGTGAAGGCAATGACCCGTGCTTGTTAATTAAATGCATGGCTTTATCAACTGCATTGGGACTAACAAATATTGCCAAATCAAAATTATGCAGGCGATTAATTAATCCTATCAATGAATCTGAATTTTTTACTTCCGTTATTTCCAACACCGGAAATAACACTGGATTACCACCAGCAGCACGAATACTATCTGCCAAGAAAACGGCCTGATGTACTGGGCGTGTGACTAAAACATTAACGCCATCTAATGAACCAGCATCAACATTACTACCAACCATGTTCGGGAACTAAAGCAGCCAAAATCTTATCAGCACCTTGCGCAATTAGGTTTTGCGCTAATTGCTGCCCCATTGCTTCGCCTGTTTCAGATTCGCCGTTCAATGTCTCGCTAATCACTTGTTTACCATCAGGGCTAGCAACAAAACCACGCAATTGAAGGTTATTACCAGCAATTTCTGCAAAAGCCCCTAGCGGAACCTGGCAGCTACCGCCCAACACACGACTCATGGCACGCTCAGCTTGTACACAATAGGCCGTTTCCTGATGATGTAACGGTTGCAACACTGCAACCAAGTCAGGTCGATCTGCGCGACATTCTATGCCCAGCGCACCTTGCCCCACTGCAGGCAGACTTTGCTCTGGGCTTAATAATGCAGTGATACGGTCAGATAGTTCAAGCCTTTTCAAACCTGCTGCGGCTAAAATGATTGCGGCATACTGACCTTCATCAAGTTTACGCAATCGCGTTTGCACATTGCCGCGCAAAGGCTGTACTTGTAGCAGCGGAAATTGCGCACGTAATTGACTCTCACGACGCAAACTGGATGTTCCCACAACACTATTTTCTGGAAGCGCGTCAAGATTAGCATGTTGGTTAGAAACAAAAGCATCTCGAGGATCCTCACGTTCAGTAATCGCTGCCAACATGAATCCTTCGGGTACATTCATAGGCATATCTTTCATTGAATGCACCGCAATATCAGCACGCCCATCTTCTAGCGCTTGCTCCAATTCTTTGATGAACAGACCTTTTCCACCAATTTTAGATAACGATTGGTCGAGTATTTGATCACCACGAGTTGTCATGCCGAGTATGTTAATTTCAGTTTGCGGGTATAATTCGCATAAACGCTGTCGAATAAACTTGGCTTGCCACATGGCAAGCAAGCTCTCTCGTGAAGCAATTACAATTTTTTGTGGTGGATTGATAAGTGAATTTGGCATTAAAATAAAAATAAAAAGATAACAAAAGCTCTTATAGAATATCTGCTTAATTCTGAGTCAAAGGCATTAGGAAACAAGAAGTTTTCTATCAGACATCGGAGCAAAAAATTAATCAGCTATTCTTTAATTATTATCATTTTAACATGGTCAGTGTCGACTTGGGTTGCGACCAATACAGACCACGTTCATTTTATACTGTGGGTGACGTAACGTAATGAGTATTTCTAATTCAGAAAATAACAATTCCGAAAGCAATGCATTAAATGATAAAGATCTACCCCTTCGCGAAGATATTCGCCTGTTAGGACGTATGCTAGGTGATACACTTCGCGAACAGGAAGGCGACCCCGCATTTAATCTGGTTGAAGAAATTCGCCAAACCGCCATACGTTTCCACCGAGAACAAGATCCAGAAGCACGTCATAAGCTAGACACCATCCTCAATAAACTTAGTAACAAAGCAACTGTAACTGTTGTCAGGGCTTTCAGTTATTTCTCTCAATTGTCTAATATCGCAGAGGATGTGCACCATAACCGACGACGACGCGCCCACCTTTGTGCTGGATCTTCACCTCAAGCAGGCAGTGTCACATTGGCATTGGAACGTGTGTTGGCAAGTGGCACAGACAGCGCCACTTTAGCCAATTTCTTTTCTAAAGCAATCGTTTCCCCTGTACTAACGGCACATCCAACAGAAGTGCAACGTCGAAGTATCCTAGATTGTCAATTAACCATTGAACGCCTATTGAAAGAACGTGCTCGCACAGAATTAACGCCAAACGAGTTACGCCATAATGAAGAAGGGCTGCGTGCAATGATCCAGATTTTATGGCAAACACGTATGCTGCGCTCAGTACGTTTATCCGTTCATGATGAAATTGAAAATGGCTTGGCTTACTATAGCTACTCCTTCCTGACAGAAATACCTTATATTTATGCAAAAATAGAGGATCTACTAGAACGTCATATGGGCAAAGATGCGCCCAATGTTGCCTCCTTTCTACGTATCGGCAGTTGGATTGGCGGAGACCGTGACGGCAATCCTTTTGTAACTCACCAAGTTATGCTCTATGCCGCAGAGCGCCAATCAGCATTAGCATTAGATTTCTACATAGATGAAGTAGATAAAATTGGCCGCACCATGAGCCTTGCTGAGCGCTTGGTTGACGTAACTGGGGAGTTGGAAGAATTGGCAGCTTCCTCACCTGATATACCGGCTTCCCGGATTGACGAGCCCTATCGGCGTTCATTTCTTGCAATAGGCGCACGTCTAATCGCCACCAGCCAACGCCTTGGTCATACGGCCATTACATATAACCAACTGGAACCAACTGAGCCCTATGCAGACAGCACCGAATTTATTCACGATCTTGACGTAATTATCACGTCATTAAAACAGCACAAATCTAATTGGTTGGCACGCGGTGCCTTGCGTAATCTGCGCCGCGCAGCAGATGTATTTGGTTTCCATTTAGCGCCACTGGATATGCGCCAACACAGCAAAGTACACGAACAGCTTGTTGTAGAATTGTTTGAATTAGGCACCCATAGAACAGACTACTTAGATTTATCAGAAGACGAACGTATCGAATGGTTACTCACAGAAATCAGTAGCCCAAGACCTTTACTGTCGCCTTACTTAAAATATTCTGAGTCCACCCAGAGCGAACTGCGTATCTTGCACATGGCTGCAGAAATCCAACGTCGCTTTGGGCCTGAAGCAATGCCCAACTATATTATTTCTATGACCACAAATGTCATCAATGTATTGGAAGTTGCTCTATTGCTAAAAGAAGTGGGCTTGTTACAAGCAGGTGAAAACCCCTATTTAGGTTTAAATATCATTCCATTGTTTGAAACCATCGCCGATCTACGTGATTGCGGCATCATTATGGATAAGCTCTTTGCACTGCCCTATTATCGTAAACTACTCACTTCACGCGGCAATGTACAAGAAGTGATGTTGGGTTATTCTGACAGCAACAAAGATGGCGGCTTTATCACTTCTAACTGGGAAATTTACAAAGCTGAAATCGAATTGACAAAGGTATTTGCCAAATATAACGTTGAGTTACGTTTATTTCACGGACGTGGTGGTACAGTCGGCCGTGGTGGCGGCCCAAGCTACCAAGGAATATTGGCACAACCTCCTGGTAGTGTAAATGGCCAGATACGCGTTACCGAACAAGGTGAAGTGATCGGCAGTAAATACGCCGAACCAGAAATTGGCCGACGCAACTTGGAAACATTAGCAGCTGCCACAATTGAGGCCACATTACTCGGCCACGATCCTATTGGAGACAATGCGGATCGTTATCATAAGATAATGGAAGAACTGGCCAGCCATTCCTATGCAGCCTATCGGAATTTGGTCTTTGAAACACCTGGTTTCAAGCAATTCTTCCAAGAATCAACACCCATACGTGAGATTGCTGGATTACACATTGGCAGCCGCCCTTCTTCACGTAAAAAAACGGATGCTATTGAAGACTTACGTGCTATCCCTTGGGTTTTTAGCTGGGGATTAAATCGTGCGATGATTCCCGGATGGTACGGTTTTGGTCATGCCATTGAAGCACTTATACAAGAGAACCAATCTGGTAATGGGCTAGAATTATTACAAGAAATGTATCGTACTTGGCCATTTATGCAGACCTTGTTATCCAACATGGATATGGTATTGGCTAAATCTGATATGGGCATCGCTTCACGTTATGCTGAACTGGTAACAGATGAAGCACTACGCGAACAAATCTTCGGGCGCATTTGTGAAGAATGGGAACGCTGCCAAAAATGGTTATTTGCCATAACTGGGAATACAGAGCTATTGCAGGATAATCCAACGTTAGCACGTAGCTTTCATAACAGAACGCCCTATATAGATCCGTTAAACCATTTGCAGGTTGAATTACTACGCCGTTATCGCTCAGGTGAAGACAGCGATGAAGTAAAACGCTCAATTCACCTTACAATTAATGGTGTGACTGCTGGGTTGCGTAATAGCGGTTAATAGCAATACATATATTCCTATTATATTGATTGTAAATACCTTTTGACAGCCTGCTAGAAAAAGTCTTATGCAAATAAAACCGTTCATACTTATCTTATTGATTGGCTTTTACTCACAATGGGTATCAGCCTCTCCAGCTATCCAATATTGGCAGACATCCAATGGCGCACGTGTATATTTTGTTGAAAACCATGAGTTGCCGATACTTGATATCAATGTGGAGTTTAGTGCAGGTAGTAGTACGGATACACGCGATAAATCTGGCCGCGCCAGTCTAACTCAACGTTTATTAAGCCTAGGTGCCGGTGGTTTGTCAGAAGATCAGATCACAAACGCATTGGCTGATGTTGGCGCACAATTGGAGGGACATTTTGACCTGGATCGTGCGGGTCTATCACTACGCACCTTAAGCAGTGATCGCGAACGCAAACAAGCTTTGGATATTTTTTCCCGTATTATCCAGCATCCAAAATTTCCACAAGATGTTATAGATCGTGAGAAAACCAGAAGTATCGCCGGCTTAAAAGAAGCTTATACCAAACCCAGCTATATTGCCGGCCGTGAATTAATGAAAATGCTGTATGGCAATCACCCCTATGGATTAAATAGCGCAGGTGAGATTGTCACACTTAATGCGATACAACAAAATGATCTTATTGCATTTTATCAATCTTACTATACCGCTAAGAATGCGGTTATCGCGATCATTGGTGATGTTAATCAGCGCGAAGCAGCAGCAATTGCAGAGCAACTGACAAAACATTTACCCAAAACGGGCAAAACTATGTTGGTATCGCCAGTAAAAACGCCTAACTCACAAATAAAAAGGATTTCTCATCCTGCAACGCAAAGCCATATTCAACTTGCATATCCTGGATTACGTCGCAATGATCCGGATTACTTTCAGCTATTAGTCGGTAACCACATATTCGGTGGAGGCGGGTTTGTTTCTCGTTTGACGGAAGAAATACGCCAACAGCGAGGACTTGCATACAGCGTGTACAGTTTTTTTGCGCCTTACAAAGAACAAGGTCCCTTCCAAATAGGCCTGCAAACCAAAAAGGAGCAATCAGAAGAAGCACTGGCTCTGATCCAAAAAGTCCTTAAAGATTTTGTAGCAGAAGGCCCAACAGAACAAGAGCTGATTGCTGCAAAACAAAATATTATTGGTGGTTTTCCACTACGGCTAGATAGCAATAAGAAAATTTTAGGCTATCTCTCAATGATTGGCTTTTATGATCTACCTCTAAGTTATGTGGACGATTATCTTGCTGCTGTGGAGGCGGTCACAACCACGCAAATCAAACAAGCATTCCAGCGGCGTATACAACCAGAAGGTATGGTTACTGTTATTGTCGGCGCGTTGGAATAAAAATCTTTATGCCTCAATTATTCAACTATGACTTTAACTCAAGGTAAAGTTCGTATCATTGGTGGCCAGTGGCGCCGACACTTAATTACTTTTCCAGACCATGCAGATTTACGCCCCACACCCGATAGAGTCCGTGAAACAGTATTTAACTGGCTAGGGCAAGATTTAAGCGGCATACGTTGTCTTGATCTTTTTGCTGGCAGTGGCGTGCTGGGGTTTGAAGCAGCATCACGTAGAGCAAAACAAGTAGTAATGGTAGAATCAGACCTTAAGGTATTTAGAACCCTGTTGAAAAATAAAGAGAAGTTACATGCGACACATGTAGAATTGGTACATATGAATGCATTAGAATTCATTGTTTCTGATGTGCGTCGATTTGATATCATTTTCCTAGACCCGCCATATCGTCTAGAATTACTACCTGAATTACTGCCAACACTCATGTCTCGTCTTGATCATAATGGACAAATTTATATCGAGACTGGAAAAACATGGACCCCTGACTCAGAATGGCAAATAAAGCGTAGTGGACGAGCAGGTAAAGTTTATTATCAGCTTCTGGAATTAGCACATGGATAAAGTCATTTACCCAGGCACTTTTGACCCGATTACACGTGGACACGAAGATCTTGTTCGGCGCGCTTCGCGCCTATTTGATCAAGTGATTGTTGCCGTTGCAGAAAGTAGTGGAAAAAAACCTTTTTTTACCATAGATGAACGCGTAAACATGGCACAGGAAGTACTCTCTGATTGCCCAAATGTTGATGTTATTCCCTTCTCAGGCTTGTTAATGGACTTCTTGCGTCAGCAAAATGCACGCATCATTCTACGCGGCTTGCGTGCTGCTTCTGATTTTGAATATGAATTTCAAATGGCTGGGATGAATCGTGGGTTATACCCTGATGTAGAAACGTTATTTATGACGCCATCTGAACAATATATGTTTATATCTGCCACAATTGTACGTGAAATTGCCGTGTTGGGTGGAGACGCTGATAAATTTGTACATCCACTTGTTGCACAACAGCTACGTAGCAAAATAGTTTCTTGAGGTTAGCATGGCTTTAATTATTACTGATGAATGCATTAACTGCGACGTTTGTGAACCGGAATGTCCAAACAGCGCTATTTCACAAGGCGAAGAAATTTACGAAATCAACTCGAGTTTATGTACTGAATGTGTTGGTCATTTTAATGAACCACAATGTATAGAAGTCTGCCCCGTCGACTGCATCATTAATAACCCTAATATGATCGAAAGCAAAGATCAATTACAAGCAAAATACCAAGCTCTAATTAATAAAAAATAACCCCATTCATAGCACACGCTAAACCCCACTGCATCAATACAAACCCCGCACCCTCTTCTAGTTACCCTATTTATAATTTGCCGCCAAATCTAAATTAATCGGCATTCTCTAGGTATCTACTCAATTTTTACCCGTTCCATCCGTTGTCATGCTAATCAACTCGTATATTTATAACTTTGCGTAGTTAAGACCACTATCACAGAGGAACTTCACAATGAATATAGTAGAACTGCTTGCTTTCGTGGTTAAAAATAGTGCTTCAGACTTACATCTATCCGCAGGTATGCCACCGATGATTCGTGTGCACGGAGAAATTCGACGGATTAATTTACCTGAGATGGATCATAAAGAAGTACATGCCATGGTATATGACATTATGAATGATGGTCAGCGTAAGTTTTACGAAGAAAATTTGGAATGTGATTTTTCCTTTGAAGTACCTAATCTTGCACGTTTTCGTGTCAATGCATTCAATACGCAACGCGGTGCTGCTTCGGTAATGCGTACGATTCCATCTGACGTATTAAGCCTTGAAGATCTCAAAGCACCTAAGATTTTCTCAGAGATAGCAAAGCAGCCAAGAGGTGTTGTATTAGTAACCGGACCAACTGGCTCCGGAAAATCAACCACACTTGCAGCGATGATCAACGATATCAATGAAAATGACTACGGTCATATTTTAACTCTTGAAGACCCAATCGAATTTGTTCATGAAAGTAAAAAATGTCTGATCAATCAACGTGAAGTTGGGCGCCATACATTAAGCTTTTCAAACGCACTACGCTCAGCTTTGCGTGAAGATCCAGATATTATTCTGGTTGGTGAAATGCGTGATCTTGAAACCATTCGCCTTGCAATGACTGCCGCTGAAACGGGTCATTTGGTTTTTGGTACCTTACATACCAGTTCTGCGGCCAAAACAGTTGATCGTATTATTGATGTTTTCCCAGCAGAAGAAAAAGAAATGATGCGCGCAATGTTATCAGAATCATTACGTGCCGTTATTTCACAAGCACTATTAAAAACAAAAGATGGCAAAGGCCGTGTGGCCGCACATGAAATTATGGTTGGCACACCAGCCATCCGTAATTTAATACGTGAAGCAAAAATCGCGCAAATGTATTCAGCCATTCAAACGGGACAAAGCGTAGGTATGCAAACATTGGACCAGAACTTGACCGATTTAGTAGGCCGCGGTGTCATCACTACTGCTGAGGCTCGAAGCAAGGCCATGAATAAAGACAATTTCAAAGCTTAATCCATCATTGAAATAGCCACCAGATCTTCAGGAGAAAATAATGGATCAAGAACAAGCCACAAAATTCATGCATGATTTACTGCGCCTAATGCTCAGTAAAAAGGCCTCAGACTTATTTATCACTGTTGGGTTCCCACCATCGTTCAAAGTTGATGGAAAAATGACACATGCCTCTCAACAGTCGCTCTCAGCAAACCACACTGCAGAGCTGGCAAGAGCAATTATGAATGATAAGCAAGCGGCTGAGTTTGATGAAACCCAGGAATGTAACTTTGCCATAAATCCACCCGGTATTGGCCGCTTCCGTGTTAATGCTTTTATACAGCAGCAGAAAGTTGGCATGGTATTGCGTGTCATCACCACAACGATTCCGAATTTTGATGACTTGAAGTTACCCGAAGTACTCAAAGAAATCATGATGAGTAAACGTGGATTGATTATCTTTGTCGGCGGTACCGGCTCAGGAAAATCCACTTCCATGGCGGCTATGATTGGTCACCGCAATAAGAATAGTCATGGGCATATCATTACCATTGAGGATCCGGTGGAATTTGTTCATGAACATATTAACTGTGTCATAACCCAACGTGAAGTCGGTGTCGATACTGAGTCATGGGAGGCTGCCCTAAAAAACACATTGCGGCAAGCGCCTGATGTCATTCTGATTGGAGAAATACGTGATCGTGAAACTATGGAACATGCCATCGCTTTTGCAGAGACAGGACATTTATGCATGGGTACATTGCACGCAAATAGCGCAAACCAAGCACTTGATCGTATTGTTAACTTTTTCCCAGAAGAACGCCGTACACAATTGTTAATGGATTTATCGTTAAATATAAGGGCGCTGGTCGCACAACGTTTGGTACCCTTAAAAGACGGGAAAGGCCGTGCCGCAGCGATAGAAATATTGCTCAACTCGCCATTAGTCTCAGATTTGATTTTCAAAGGTGACGTCCATGAGATCAAAGAAGTTATGAAAAAATCAAAGGAATTAGGCATGCAGACCTTTGATATGGCTTTATTTGATCACTACGAAGCAGGTACTATCAGCTATGAAGATGCCTTGAGAAATGCTGACTCAATGAATGAGCTGCGCCTGAAAATTAAACTTGAAGGCTCAGAAGCAAAAGACAGTGATTTAGACTCAAGTATTGCGCATTTAAAAATTGCTGAAGATGATGAATAAATCAATTGTGAGTGCATTCGGATTGTTAAAACAAACCGAACCACCAGGTAAGGTCTGAACTAGTACATATTATCGTTAGCGGGATAACTTTCCATTTAACAACTCCAATATTCCGCCTGACGTTGTATGGCGAATGCGTGTAATACCGCCATTTGTTACTTTAATTCGATAGAGTCCAACTGGTGCAGCATGAACTGTTTTTGCTATCACCGCACGAATTACACCCGCGTGGGCAACGATAAGACAATGTTTATTTTGATAACGTTTGATGGTGTCATCATAGGCTGAACCAACTCGGCTGATAAAATCATCGAGCTCCTCCGCGCCTGGTGGCCGGTGATTGGTCGGATCTTTCAAAAAGGCTTGGTACTCATCAGCTCTACCAATTTTTATCTCATCGTGACTAAAACCTTCCCACGAACCAAACCCCACTTCTTTAAATTGAGACTCAATAGCAACATTGATTCCATGGCGTTTACCTAACATTTGCGCAAATGCCTGACAACGTTTCAATGGAGACGTGATGATCTGATCCCATGCAGCATATTCACCAACGGCGTCCCACATCTGTTGCCACCCTTTTTTGGTAAGTTCGTCATCAATAGTATGCCCACGATATCGACGCCCACCGAGAGGCTCCCCATGGCGAATCAAATCAATAATAGTTTCTGTCATTCAATATGTCACACAAGATTTTCTATTCTGACACTACATTAAGGCCAAATTCCACGCATCAATGTAGCATTGGCCACTCTCTCAATTGCCGTCACTAAAGCCACGGTACGAAAATCAGGGCACGCCATCAGCTCACCAGAATTTTTGTCCACACATTTCTCTTCGCCCACCGCAAATGCCTGCCAACGTTTAAAAACAACATCGACACTGCCATACATTTTTTTCTTAAGTTTATCGTTAACGGTTTCTAAATCCCACTGCTCATTCGCATAATTTTGCACCCATTCATAATAGCTAACTGTCACGCCACCTGCATTAGCAATAATATCAGGAATTAAATAAATACCTCTATCACGCAAAATCTGATCAGCGCCCGGTGTAGTTGGGTTATTCGCAGCTTCGACAATAAGCTTAGCTTTAATCTTATGCGCGTTACCTGTGTGAATCTGGTTACTCACAGCGGCTGGAATCAAGATATCGCAGTCCAATTCCACCAGTTCCTCATTAGTAAGCGTCATGGTATTCGGCATACCAACTAGACAACCATGTGACTGCTTGAATTGTGTCACTTCATCAAGATTCAGCCCTGATTCTGAAAAAATACAACCACTGCTATCACTCAGCGCAACAATTTTTGCACCTTGTCGACAAAATTCTTGCGCGGCAACCCGTCCCACATTGCCAAAACCTTGTATCGCCACACGTGCCCCAGCTACTTCAGATAACGCTGGAATCAGTTCCTTGGAAAGGAAACGTTCAGTCACATACAAGCAACCACGGCCTGTTGACTCGACTCGACCATGTGAACCACCCAGGTCAAGAGGCTTACCGGTCACAACTGGACGATTATTTTTGCCCGGATTCAATACATCATAAGTGTCATAAATCCACGCCATGGTTTGCTCATTGGTATACATATCCGGTGCGGGTACATCCGTATGTGGACCAAACACATCAATTAAATCTGACGTGAAACGCCGTGTGATACGTCGCAGTTCACTGTTGCTAAGTTTTTTGGTGTCACAACAAACACCTCCCTTTGCGCCACCAAATGGAATATTAACCAATGCACATTTCCACGTCATCAACTTAGCCAGTGAAGTAACTTCTTCCTCTGTAACATCTGGGTGATAACGTATCCCCCCTTTTCCTGGACCAAAAACACGGTTATGAATCACACGATAACAGCGAAAGGTCCGTACAGAACAATCATCCATTTCAATCGGAAAATGAATCACATGAACGCGCTTCGGTTGCTTCAAAAAGTCAATCAGGCCACTTTGCAGATGATTAATATATAAACTGGCCCGGTCAAATTGTTGCTCACTGATAACAAGTGGATCGAGGATTTCTTCGGTCATAATGTTTCATATCCAATACTTGTGGTCACAAGTTTCTTGAATTCTGAAGTGTAGAGGCTCATACGAGACTGCAATTTTGGCAGCGTGTGGTTAAACATGACGCGGCCCAAACATAATGATGGCCACACCAATCAAACAAACAACAATCTTCGCAACAGCTCTGCGCGAAAATAAATCAAACGTTTTTATAAACTCCATGCAGCCTCCTAGCCTTCTACAGCCCGAGTCAACGTAAAGTTATACACCAGAAAGAAACCGTTGCGTTCAGTCAAGGTAATATTGACATTAACCGGCCCAGCATCAAAATTCACAATACCTGAATAATTAATACGCTTTTCTCCAAATAACGAGAATGCGCTAACGGTACGCGAAAATTCCAGCTCTTCTACGGAACGAAACCTACCAAAATTGCGGTATTGAGCGAGCAGTTGATCCAGTTGCTCATCGGTCACAGTTTGTTTAGCCTCAGGAGCCAAATGCCTTAATAGCGGCTCCTTTTGCCAAATGGACATTTCTGCCAAAATTTGTGTCACAGCGGGTTCTGCACTTTTACTGTAATAATTCTTTTCACGACTGGTATGAAAATATAGCATCACGACTATCGTTAGCAG
Source organism: Nitrosomonas sp. (assembly GCA_029881855.1). GTDB lineage: Bacteria > Pseudomonadota > Gammaproteobacteria > Burkholderiales > Nitrosomonadaceae > Nitrosomonas. The sequence goes on from JAOULU010000009.1 coordinate 12,309, forward strand.
AAACGCGATAATAAGCCGTAAATTTTGAACTTGCTTTGATTGAGCTTGCATCATTTGAATAACTATCCGATTGTTAAATGTTGTCTTCCCACAAATCGCCGCTTAAACCATTTTTTGGTAATGCTATACCAAAATGCTGGTAAGTAGTCTCGGTCGCCATGCGACCACGTGGGGTACGTTTGAGAAAACCCTGTTGAATGAGATAAGGTTCCAGTACATCTTCAATGGTGTCACGCTCTTCACTAATGGCAGCCGCCAGATTATCGACACCCACTGGGCCGCCACTAAACTTTTCTAATACGGCCAGTAATAACTTCCTGTCCATGACATCCAAACCGATAGCATCAACATCCAGCATGCTGAGTGCAGCATCGGCTACTGGGTGAGTGACATGACCGTCTGCTTTGACTTCTGCGTAATCACGCACACGGCGTAGCAGGCGATTGACAATACGCGGCGTACCTCTTGAACGGCGGGCAATTTCTAATGCGCCATCTGATGATATTTGAACGTTTAATAAGCTTGCTGAACGGGTAACGATCTTACTGAGTTCATCAGCTGTGTAGAATTCCAAACGTGACACGATGCCGAAACGATCGCGTAGCGGATTGGTTAGCATCCCAGCCCGAGTCGTTGCGCCAACCAATGTAAAGGGTGGCAAATCGAGTTTCACGGAACGCGCTGCCGGACCCTCACCAATCATGATATCCAATTGATAATCTTCCAGAGCAGGGTAGAGTATTTCTTCCACCATCGGTGATAAACGATGGATTTCATCAATAAACAAAACATCGTTTGGCTCAAGATTAGTCAGCAATGCTGCCAAATCACCAGGCCGCTCTAACACTGGGCCAGAAGTCTGGCGCAAGTTCACACCCATTTCTTTGGCGATAATATGCGCAAGTGTGGTCTTGCCCAAACCTGGCGGGCCAAACAATAATACATGATCTAATGCCTCATTACGCCGCCGTGCCGCTTCGATGAAGATTTGCAATTGCCCACGAATTTTTTCCTGGCCAACATATTCTTCCAATTGTTTGGGGCGTAATGCACGCTCAAGAATTTCTTCTTGAGAAGATGATGTGGCAGCGGTAATGAGTCGGTCAGTTTCAATCATTACTTGTTAGGATTACTTTTCCTTTGATAATAATTGTAATGCCTGGCGTATACCTTCTGACACATTGTCACCAACTGTAATTTTTTTAATCGCCCAGTTAGCTTCTCGGTCATTATAACCCAGTGATAACAATGCGTTGAGTATGTCGCATTCATTATTAGGTGAGGAAGAAGACGTGTCTATGTTGACCAAATCGGACTTCAATTTGTCGCGCAATTCCAGCAACAGACGTTCAGCTGTTTTTTTGCCGATACCCGGAACAGTAATGAGACGTCCGCTATCTTGTGTCGCCACAGCATGATGCAAATCTGAAACGCTTAAACCAGATAATAATGCCAGCGCCGTTCTTGCGCCTACACCAGATATTTTCACCAATTGACGAAATGACTGGCGTTCTGGTTCAGTTGCAAAACCAAATAGCAAATGCACATCTTCACGAATAACAAGATGGGTGTAGAGTGTTGCTTGTTCACCGACAGATGGTAAATCATAGAATGTACTCATCGGCACATCAATTTCATAGCCAATGCCTTGCACGTCTAACACTAATTGCGGTGGTTGTTTTTCCAACAACACACCCGTTATACGCCCAATCATACGAGCCGTCCACGTTTCATACGATACCCAGCGGTTGAAATTTTACCCAAGCCCAACCCACCATGTGCATGACATATAGCACATGCCAAGGCATCAGCCGCATCAGCACTTGGGCTACTGGTCAAACTAAGTATACGCATCACCATTTCCTGTACTTGTTCTTTTTTGGCATGTCCATTTCCCACCACGGCTTGCTTGATTTGTAATGCAGTGTATTCAGCACACTCCAGATTATGCAATACCGCCGCACAAATGGCTGCGCCACGTGCTTGCCCTAATAACAGGGTAGATTTTGGGTTGATATTGACAAAAACCTGCTCAATGGCTACCTGATCGGGGTGATATTGCATGATGACTTCCTGCAAATTGTCCAGAATCAATTTAAGACGGGACGGCAACTCCCCTTCAGTCGTTTTAACGCAACCACTACTCACATAGGTCAACACACTACCTTTTTTATCCAGCACCCCAAAACCAGTAACTCGTAGACCAGGGTCTATGCCAAGTATTCGGATTTTATCACCTGCTCGTATGTAAGTAAGTTTGCTATTCGTCCATTACTGCCGTGGTATAAACATCTTGCACATCGTCGAGACTTTCTAATGCATCCAGTAGCTTTTGCATTTTAACAATATCGTCACCCGTTAACACTGTTTCATTAGTCGGCTTCATGGTAACCTCAGCCATCTCAGACTCGAAAC
>JAOULU010000202.1 GCA_029881855.1 Nitrosomonas sp.
TCATATTCCATGGCAATTGATTAAAATTGACGCTGGGGAAGAACCGCCCGCTAGCATTGATTCATTCAGTGGCCTCGTGTTTATGGGTGGCCCAATGAGTGTTAATGATGACCTGCCATGGATCGAGCCAGCTTTAAATTTAATCCGTCAAGCTATCGCTGAAGATATGCCGGTTATGGGTCACTGCCTGGGTGGGCAGTTAATGGCCAAAGCATTGGGTGGCGTCATCAGCGCTAGCCCAGCAAGAGAAATGGGTTGGGGTGAAGTAACTGTACCAGACCATGCCATCGCCCGCGAATGGTTTGGCGATTTATCCACTTTTGATTCCTTTCATTGGCATGGCGAGACTTTCAGCTTACCAGAAGGCGCCACTTGCATCTTATCCAGCCCGTATTGCGAGAACCAAGCATTCGCTCTCGGTATCCATCTTGGCATGCAGTGCCATGTCGAAATGACCGAACGCCTGGTACGTGACTGGTGCAGCGTAGCCGCAGAAGAATTAGCCCGCCTGACCAAACTAAACCAACCCTCCATTCAGCCTATGGCCGAGATAGAAAAGAATTTGCCAGAACGTGTTGCGAAACTCAATGCAGCGGCTACATGTTTATATACAAAATGGATTGTCGCCCTTAAATAATCTGCCGGTTTTATTCGGCTGATTCGTCGAGATCTTTTCCCTGCAATAAATTTAAAAACTTTTTGCGCGTTTCGACAGAGGCATCCCGATACAATGAATATTTTGCATGTTGATCGGGTTGCGTAACATCCATCTCAATACCCCATAATGGAAATAAATTCATTGGCAAATTAGCATAACGTACATCAATAAGCACATCTGGCTGTTCCGGGCGAATAGCGACTAATCCACCGGAAAACTTTGTAAAACGCTTGATATCCGTTGCCAATACAGAAGTTGATGGCAATTCACTCATATCCCGCTGCAACACAAATTTCTCTACAGAATCACCTTCATACACACGGGACGCTGAAAACAAACCAACACGAATAGCATCAACATACAAACGTCCATCAGATTCATAGATAGAACGCCATAACACCAGATTGGCCAATGTGGGTTTAACTAACAACTCATCAATAACATGTCCCCTGTCAACAGCAAGTGTTTTGGTGACTGATTCCGCCCGCTGCAACTGTATCCATCCGAAAGACAAATAGACCGCAGCTAACAATAATCCAATCCGGGCAGCTATTCCAATATATTTTTTAAATGCGATTGCTACAGCTGTTAATAAAATCAGTGTAAAAACAGGATCAACAACAGAAATGATGTTAAAAGCTACGCGATCATCATTTAACGGCCACAATAAATGCGTACCATAACTTGTAAATGCATCCAGCACACCACTCAAACAATAGCCCAACAATGCAAATAAATATAGACGAGCAAAAGGTAGGCGTTTTCGTAAAAATGGCCACAACAATAGTGCCACAATAAATGCACCAAACGGCACAAAGAACAGGGAGTGTGTGAAATGACGGTGAAATTCAATATTTAACAGCGGATCATTCTCTGACTGAATTAAAATGTCCGCATCTGCAATAATGCCCGCAAAAAAACCAATGCCCGTTGCAATCCGGGTTTCATTTTGTTTAGAACCTGATTGCGCCATTGTAGCGCCAAGCAAGCCCTGGGTAAGCAAATCCATAATTTCTTAACTATATAAATAAAAGACGATTATTCTTCTGGTTATGCCACAGTATAGATGGATAAGCAAAAAGTGATGTGCAGAAACTTTCATATGCAATCGTTGCTAGCAGCCCTTTAATCCTTCACACGACTGATTGAGATAAATTTATGGTTCTTATCGAAAACCAGTTCAAACGTGCCATGAACACCATCTTGCCGTACTACCGAACGTAAAATATTAGCCGGAAACCTTATCGTACGCCCATCGGTGGTAGTCGCCACAACAGCGTCAACCTCTCCTTCGTAATAGTACAGAAGTCTATGCGGAGAAATATTGAGAACAACATGCAAACGCTGATACATTTGAAAACCAGCCTTATTTCGCTAGGGAATCAATCTTATTTACCATTCACTTACACGTAGGTAACAATTTACTCAGTCAAGTTAATACCAATATCCGTTCGGATGTACTATATTATATAGTAACCAAATCAACTGCTTTTAATACTGCCGGCAATATCTCACAAATGGAGAGAAGTATGCAGAAAAACAATTATCTACTTAAAATTCTTTTAATTTTATTATTGTTTATCCTCCTTCTAACCGGTTGTGCATCAAATAAAATATACCGTAGCAACTACGCCCTTTGTGTTGAGAATGGAGAAAACAATTGCGACACATATAGCATACAACTGAAGAACAAAGATAGTGATGGCGAATATACACTGGGCTTTGTCGAGATCGATGATCAAGGGCAACTGCGTGATCGAGCACAAATGCAAGCCACCCTTGATGCATTTTATGCCGCAGCCGCCAAGGACAGCCTTCTCATTACTGTATATGTACATGGTTGGCAACATAATGCCTCACCCGATGATACCAATGTTACCAATTTTTCGAAGAGCCTAAAAAAACTCAGCCAAATCGAAAATGCCCTGGCTAGTAAGAATAATCGACCACCTCGAAAAATCGCTGGAATCTATGTCGGTTGGCGCGGAAAATCACTTGCCATTCCGGGATTAAATCTCCTCACATTCTGGGATCGTAAAGCGACAGCATTAAATGTTGGCTATATGGGTATTGCTGAATTATTCCTAAAACTCGAAGAGATTAGTAACGTTAGAAACAGTTGGGAGCCTCCCGTAAAAAGCCGACTTGTTATCATAGGCCACAGCTTTGGCGGACAAGCCGTATATAGCGCGACCTCACAAATCCTTGCCAGCCGCTTTATTGACAGCCGCGAAAATAAAATTATGCAAGATACCGCCAAAGGATTTGGTGATCTGGTTGTATTGCTTAATCCGGCCTTTGAGGCCTTGCGCTATGCACCGTTATACGATCTTTCTAATGACCGCTGTAGCTACTTCCCAGAACAACGCCCACGGCTCGCAATACTCACTTCGGAAACTGACTACGCTACAAAACTTGCTTTTCCTGTTGGACGTTTCTTTTCAACTTTTTTTGAAACCCACGACACGATAAAACGTGAATTCTGTGGCGGCAGACTTAAACATCAACTCACCTTAAAAGAAGGCACCGCTGATCGCACAACGGTCGGTCACTTTGAACCATTTATTAGTCATACATTGACCACAGCACCCAATGCTGAGCCACCATCAATTAGCTTATACAATAATGCTCATAACATATGGGGCGAACAAGTAGCTGGCGCTGAAACACAGTATGGTCGCACCATTCTCACGCACCTGGATCGCACTGCACCGCGCAATCCTTATTTAAATATTCGTGTTGATACGAATCTCATCGCAAATCATGGGGATATATGGGGTGATAAAGTACAAGAATTTATACGGTTACTGGTATTGTTGGCAACGCAAGATTAAAGATGTTAAAAACTTTCATCCGGCCGCAAATAGCGCCACCTTCCCTCCGGTAAATTGCCTAGTTTTACCTTGCCACTACGCACACGTTTTAACCCAATCACATTCAGATCAACCAATTCACACATGCGGCGAATCTGGCGTTTTTTTCCTTCATGCAAAATAAAGCGTAATTGATCTTGATTCTGCCAACTCACCTGCGCATGTTTCAATGCTTTGCCATCTAAGCTCAAACCATAATTTAA
>JAOULU010000203.1 GCA_029881855.1 Nitrosomonas sp.
TCACCGGGTGATACGGTTGCTGTTACGGTTATTCGTGATGGTGTGGAAAAGAAACTGAATGTAAGAGCGGGTGTGCGTCCCAAGCAGATGTAGCTTTTTTTGAAATGGATGTGTATTAGGCCAACTAACCAACAAAAATATACTTTATGAAAAACTCGCCACCCGGTATTGGATTCTTAGCGGTTGTTAGTCAATGGTTTAGTGTCAATATACTCGCCCTTGGGCGAGAGATGCGTTTGTCGTACATGCCGCCGTTGATGGTTTATGTGGCAGCGGGCATCTCGGGTTTGACGGGTATTGTCGGCACATTCTACGTTAAGGAAAAGCTCGGCCTCTCGGCTGAGTTTTTGGCGATGCTGGGTTTCTGGATGATGTTGCCATGGGCGCTCAAAATGCCAATGGGGCATTTAGTTGATTTGGTGTGGCGCTGGAAAGGTTTGTTGGTTTATCTGGGTGCAAGTTTGATCATGCTGAGTTTGCTCATCATGATTGGATTGTTGGGGCACACAGAAACGATGGTCGAGATAGCATCTGTTGAAACGTGGTTTGTCATTTCAGCATTACTTGCACCGATTGGTTATGTTTTGCAGGATGTGGTAGCGGATGCCATGACAGTTGAGGCCGTGCCGCGCGTTGACGAGAATGGGGATAAACTAGATCCAGAGAAACGCAAGCTCATGCATGTCACCATGCAAACCCTGGGTCGTGTTGCCATTGTGGGCGGCGGAATTTTGGTCTCTTTGGTGAATGTTTTTGTGTTGCGTGATGCAGGCACACTGCCAGAGGCTGAAAAAGAAGCCATTTATTTATTTGTCTATCAACTGGCTTTAATTATTCCTGTTGTTTCTATTCTAGGTGTGGTTCTAGCAGCTTGGTTGCAACGGCGTGAAATGACACGATTTATTAGTCAAGGTTATAGTCGGCAAGAAGCTGCTGTATTGATGGGGATACACTCAGAGCCGCCACCAATTAATTGGTGGATACTGGGTGGCGGTTTGGTTTTTACCATTCTCTCGTTGAGTATTGGTCTTAGCCGCATACCGGGCGGGGAGGAGATTATATTTGTTATCTCTATGACCATCGTCATATTTTTAATGTGGCGATTAACAGGGGAACTCGAACCTGAAGCACGTAACGTCTTGGTGGGAACAGCTGTACTTGTTTTTGTATTCCGGGCGTTACCGGGACCAGGTGCAGGTGCGACCTGGTGGATGATTGATGAATTGGCTTTTGATCAGCAATTCTTGGCTGTCTTGTCGCTGGTTGGTGCAACGCTAACGTTATTTGGTATGTTTATTTTTCGTCGCTTTATGGCGGAGCGCTCCATAGCATATATTATTGGTTTCCTCACCATAGCCGGTACGTTGCTTTCAATGCCAATTATAGGCATGTTTTTTGGGCTGCACGAATGGACGGCCTCAGTGACGGGCGGTGTGGTTGATGCACGTTTTATCGCGCTCATTGATACCGCGCTGGAATCACCGCTAGGCCAAATTGCAATGATTCCCATGCTGGCATGGATAGCGAACTCCGCACCGGAAAAACTTAAAGCCACATTTTTTGCTGTAATGGCTTCTTTTACCAATTTGGCTTTATCGGCGTCTCAATTGGGCACCAAGTACTTGAATCAGTTTTATGATGTGACACGGGAAGTCAAAGACCAGGTTACTGGTCAAGTGACGATTCCGGCAGATTATGGCGAATTGGGACAATTGTTAATTACCGTTACCATTATTGGTTTTGTGTTGCCGCTGCTGACAATTTTATTTGTTAAGCATTCGCGTTTTCGGAACGCGTGATAATAATTTTTAATTTTCTTCTAATATCAGGATACGTTTTATTTTGTGCTGCGCCGGTAGTCAAAAGCTTAATTTTATAATGTTTATTGTGTCCCCGAGCGTTATCAACCCGCCAGTAATTGCATTTATATGGCGATAATGTGAGAATTCACCTAACATTGGTCATGAGTTATGACTGCTCATCTTTCCAAACGACGCCATTGAAAAACCAACTTTTAATCTGATTAACACTATTTTATACAGACCCCTAAATGGCAGGGGCAGGAAAATACAAGATGAAAAAACTATTGCTCGCTTTAACATTGATTCTGATAAGTACTCACACGATGGCTGAATGGACCACGATTGCAGAGAGTGACGATGATGGTGGTTACGTTGTTTACGCTGACAAGGACACAGCGCGTAAGTCCGGTGACAGAGTTCGAATGTGGATATTGCTTGACTACAAAACGGAGCAAAAAGCCTCTGGCGTTAACTTTTTATCAAAAACCATACGGCGTGACTACGACTGCAAAGGCGAGCATCTAAGAACGCTTGCGTTCAAGTTATTTAGCTGGAATATGGAACAAGGGCGTCTAGTTCGCTCCTATAACCAGCCGCGAAATTGGGAAGTGGTGCAACCTGAAAGTATGGATGAAACAGTCTGGAAAGCCGCTTGCAACTTATAACAATATAATTGCTAAGGTGGCCGATAGTATTAAGCAGTTTAATTATCAGAATAACGATGTTTTTGTAAGGATATTGTGCAAGAATACACAAGCAAGATTTTAATCCTGCCTGCGTTATGTTCGTTTTATTTCTTGCCGAGTCGTTATCAATGGTTATATAACTCCCAAAGAGATGAATCAATGAAAGCTCCCGCCGAACAATCACCTGAACCCCAGCGTCAAGCGACTGCCCATAAAACGCCTCAGCAACCGAATAATTCCGAAGCAGAATTTCAGTTTAACGACAACCGAGTAGAAACTGCCAGCCTGCGGCAATTGCAAGAAGCAGCGGACAATGCTCCTCAGGCGCAAGGTCTATCCCAATTTAAACCATAATGAATAACAGTCCGCATCGGGTGTCTATGAATTTTCAGGCTGAGTCAGGTGATGCGTTGGTGCAGCGGGTTGAGGATGAGGAGGTGTTGCAGGGGGAGTTTACCGTTGACTCTACGGCACAGTTGGCGCAACAATCGGATGCTAAACCCAACAACACCGGACTGCCGGATAATCTTAAAGCTGGTGTTGAATCCTTGTCGGATCTATCGTTGGATAATATGAAAGTGCATTACAATTCATCTGAGCCTACGCAATTGAATGCACATGCTTATGCACAGGGGACGGATATTCATGTCGCGCCAGGGCAGGAGCAGCATTTGCCGCATGAGGCTTGGTATGTTGTGCAGCAGGTGCAGGGGCGGGTGAAGCGTACGATGCAGATGAAGGATGGGTTGAAGGTGAATGATGATGCGTGGGTTGGAGCGGGAGGTGGATGTTAAGGGGTTTTTGCTGGGGTGAGGCAAGCAAAGCTAGAATCGTACGATGCAATCGAGTCTGGCCCCCTAGGTTTAACGTCTCACCCTAAAGGTTTGTAGGGGTTATTAAATGTGTCACTGGAGAAAAGTGGGTTACCGTAGTTTTTACGGTAACCCGTAATGTACACAAAAGATAGAGTCAGGTTAGTCTTCTGGTTTTGTGAGTTTTTCTAGCCGCCCTTGTTTGATATACAAGGGATTAATACACAACTGATAGAACTGGATAAAGGCAGTGCCAAAAATTAAACCAACACTTTTTATGGCTAATTTGGCCATTTCTGCATGGGGACGTAAAATATTCAAAAAACGGAAGATACGTGTCAATTTTGGTGCCATGGCGTCAGTTATCCATAGGATGGCGACGAATACCAGGGCATAAATTGGAATG
>JAOULU010000204.1 GCA_029881855.1 Nitrosomonas sp.
CACCCGAATAAATATATCCGGCATGCGGCACAATCAATGCTTTTGGCGTAATTTCATACAGTTTAACACCAGCAAGCAACTGCCTCACATCCTGAGCAAGTTGACCTGCATTATCTGGATAAAATAATCCCGCAACAGCAGGGGGTCGAATATTTGTCATGGCAACCATTCATTAATCATATATACCTTTGATGTAAGAACATTTCAGACAAAATCAAGAAGGATGTTTACAAAACTAAGTAACCAAGTGACGATACATTTTCATACAAATATAATCTTTTTTCACGTATAATTTCATCCCCAGAAGCAAGGGGTACCCAAACAATATCGCCCCATTTCCATATCTAGTTTTCACCCAAGGAGTTTTTTGTGTCACAACACCCACACGCCATCCTTGCACTCGCAGATGGGACAATCTTTTATGGTGTGTCTATTGGCATAGAAGGTGTAAATACGGGTGAAGTTGCATTTAACACAGCAATGACTGGGTATCAGGAAATACTAACCGACCCTTCTTATTGCCAACAAATCATCACCTTAACATACCCTCATATTGGCAACACCGGAATAAATCCAGAAGATTTTGAATCTGGAAATCTGGATAAAGTCCACGCCGCTGGCTTAGTAATACGCAATCTTACTCTGATTTCGAGTAATCAGCGTCAAACCCAAACATTGACACACTTCCTAAAAACGCAACAAATTGTAGCCATTGCTGAAATCGACACGCGCAAGCTCACACGTCTGTTACGGGAAAAAGGCGTTCAATCTGGCTGTATTATGGCTGGTGAAATTGATGAAGATAAGGCATTGCAAAACGCCCGGGCATTTCCTGGTTTAGCGGGCATGGATTTAGCTAAAACGGTTAGTTGTACCCAACCTTATGAATGGCATGAAGGCGAATGGTCATTGGGGTCAGGATACCAGGCACAGGACTCCCCTCGTTACCATGTTGCAGCATTTGATTTTGGTATCAAACGTAATATCTTACGCAAGCTAGCGCAACGTGGTTGTAAAGTCACTGTCTTTCCTGCGCAAACTACGGCTGAAGAGATTCTTAATGTACAGCCTGACGGTGTTTTTTTGTCAAATGGACCAGGTGACCCAGAACCCTGTAATTATGCAATTACAGCGACTAAGGAATTATTGGATAAAAGAATACCCCTATTTGGTATTTGCTTGGGTCACCAGCTACTCGGTTTGGCCAGTGGTGCACAAACCATCAAGATGAAATTTGGCCATCATGGCGCGAATCATCCAGTACAAGATGTAGACAGTGAGAAAGTTTTCATTACCAGTCAAAACCATGGCTTTGCAGTTGATGCAAATTCTTTGCCAGATAATGCACGAATAACGCATATTTCACTATTTGATGGCAGCCTTCAAGGTTTTGAGTTGCTAGATAGGCCGGCATTTTGTTTTCAAGGCCACCCGGAGGCTAGTCCTGGCCCGCATGAAGCCGATTACTTATTTGATCGCTTTATTGAAATGATGCAACACAACAAAAATTAACCTTAAGTACCCCATAACCTGTAAAAACAAGTATGCCTAAACGTACCGACATCAAATCCATCCTTATCATCGGTGCTGGCCCCATTATTATTGGCCAAGCCTGTGAATTTGATTATTCCGGCGTACAGGCTTGCAAAGCATTACGCGAGGAAGGCTACCGGATTATACTAGTCAACTCCAACCCAGCAACCATCATGACTGACCCAGAAATGGCTGATGCAACTTACATCGAGCCAATCACCTGGAAGATGGTAAAAAAAATCATTGCAATTGAGCGCCCAGAGGCTCTACTCCCAACAATGGGTGGGCAAACTGCGCTGAACTGTGCACTAGACCTAGCAAAACATGGCGTACTAGAAGAATACAATGTAGAACTCATTGGTGCATCTCGTGAAGCCATAGACAAAGCTGAAGATCGTGAAAAATTCAAACAAGCAATGTCTCAAATTGGCCTTGGATCAGCACGCTCTGCAGTAGCACACAGCATGGAAGAAGCCTTGCAAGTACAGGCAATGGTTGGTTACCCAGTGATCATTCGTCCCTCTTTCACCATGGGTGGCAGTGGCGGCGGTATTGCCTATAATCGTGAAGAGTTCCTGGATATTTGTGAACGTGGATTGGACATTTCTCCCACTAAAGAATTATTGATTGAAGAATCCGTCATTGGCTGGAAGGAATTCGAAATGGAGGTGGTGCGTGATAAACAAGACAACTGCATTATTATCTGCGCCATCGAAAATGTTGATGCTATGGGCGTCCATACCGGTGACTCGATTACTGTAGCCCCTGCACAGACGCTGACGGATAAAGAATATCAGTTAATGCGTAATGCCTCGATTGCTGTACTACGTAAGATCGGTGTAGAAACAGGTGGCTCCAATGTGCAGTTTGCCATTAATCCTGAAGATGGACGGATGTTGGTCATTGAAATGAACCCGCGAGTGTCACGCTCATCAGCATTAGCCTCTAAAGCGACTGGTTTTCCTATTGCAAAAATAGCAGCCAAACTTGCGGTTGGTTATACCCTCAATGAGCTTGGAAATGATATTACAGGCGGTGTTACACCGGCATCATTTGAGCCAACCATTGATTATGTCGTCACCAAAATACCGCGTTTTGCATTTGAGAAATTTCCTCAGACTAATGACCGGCTAACCACACAAATGAAATCTGTAGGAGAAGTTATGGCCATAGGCCGTAGCTTCCAGGAGTCATTTCAAAAAGCCTTGCGTGGTTTAGAAACTGGCGCCGATGGTCTGGATGAAAAAACAGATAATTTAGAAATCATCCGAACGGAACTTGCCAACCCAAGCCCAGAACGTATTTGGTATGTAGCTGATGCTTTTCGCTCTGATCTCTCTATTGAAGAAATTCACCAGTTAACACATATTGATCTCTGGTTTCTCGCGCAAATTGAGGACTTAGTAAAACAAGAACAAGCACTGTCCAATAAAAGACTGGAAACTCTAGATCAACAAACACTAAGAAAACTAAAACGCAGCGGATTCTCTGATCGTCGATTGGCGAAACTACTGAACACAGAACAAACCGCCGTACGCATTTACCGGCATCAATTCAATCTACGGCCAGTCTATAAACGTGTCGATACTTGCGCTGCCGAGTTTGCTACCAGCACTGCCTATATGTATTCTACTTATGAAGAGGAATGCGAGGCACTTCCCACCGATAAAAAGAAAATTATGGTGCTTGGCGGCGGCCCTAACCGTATTGGCCAAGGTATTGAGTTTGACTATTGTTGTGTCCATGCTGCATTGGCATTACGTGAAGATGGCTTTGAAACCATCATGGTCAACTGCAACCCAGAAACAGTCTCAACTGATTATGACACATCAGATCGTTTATATTTTGAACCACTAACCCTTGAAGATGTTCTGGAAATTGTTGCTGTAGAAAAACCTCATGGCGTGATCGTGCAATATGGTGGCCAAACACCTCTTAAACTTGCACGTGATCTGGAAGCAAACGGCGTACCAATTATTGGCACCAGCCCAGATATGATTGATTGTGCTGAAGATCGTGAACGTTTCCAGAAAATGCTGCAAAAATTGGGGTTAAAACAACCGCCTAATCGCACCGCCCGTAATCCCGAAGCCGCGCTGGCTGCTGCCGATGAAATTGGCTATCCGCTAGTGGTACGACCCA
>JAOULU010000205.1 GCA_029881855.1 Nitrosomonas sp.
GAATCTGAATCCATATTGGCGCTTCTACCATGCAGGTTCTTATATTCATGATTTGCTGATTTAAATCGTATTAATCAGCAAATCTTGTCTGTAAAATTAAATTTGTGCATTTTTACCGTCATTACCCGATGGATTGGTAAATTGATCGTTTAGTTCTTGAATATAATCATTAGATTCATCGATTATTTCATTGATGGCCCGTTGTGTTACATCGTTCCAGCCAGCAGGATTACTCATGAGAATAGATCGGAATACGGAGGTGCTTTTATTAAATGCCAGTTTATATTGATCGTACATTTCGTGATCATCTCCCATCTCTTTCTCTAGCTTTTTTAATAGGTTGTCAGCGACAAACCGACGAACAAAGAAGTGGATGCCCGCACTGCCTCCTACTAGGATTAGTAGAATAATAAGTGCTGAAGTTTCGCCCCCAAATAGGTCGGCAGTAAATGTTGATAGGATATCCCAAGACTCTGTCATGCTAAGCAGTGTACCAATCAAAGCCGCTAAAGTACCAAATACCATGCTGTCTATTAACAGCACTCTATTTTTCCATTGTTTTAACATGCTGGACAGCTTAGTGACAATTTTATTTTTAATTGCTTTGGCGGTTTGTTCAAGTTTTCCTACGATACGATAAGCACGTTCAACTTCGATTTGTTGCATGCGTATATCGATATCAATCATATCTTCTTCACGTTTTTTCTCATAGCGTTCTTTAACTTTTGGGTCTTCAATAGGGACAGCCGCTTCAGCGTTATAGATACGAAAGAATCGACCGGCCACAAGCCCTACTTCTGCTAGCGAACGTTGCCATGCGGCGACAACTTCTTCAGGGTTATCTTCCTTAGCAGTGGCATCCATTTGGTTGAGAATATAAAGAAATTTGTTGGCATCTGCACGATTGACGCTAGCTGATACAAGATAGGCGAGTGTGTCTTGCATTGCTTTAGGTTCTGGATGACGTGCATCAAAAAATACTAATACCAGGTCAGATAAATTAATAATATGTTGTGTAAGGCGTAATGTCGATGCACGTTGGTTGTCTGCATCAAAACCTGGCGAATCAATCAGAATCTTGCCGCGGATTTTTTCAGACGGGCAGGTTTTAAGTTGCAAATAGGCATCAATTCTTTCTTGCCCAGCTTCAGAAATTTCTTCAATGCTTTTACTGATATGAAAAAAAGGAAAGCGAGGATCTGCATCTAGTGCAACGCCTGGTAAAGTCTTGGCCTCAGGGTGTTGGCTGTAACAGATGACCGTAAACTTGTCATCGACGGCTTGATTGCCGGTTCGTTGCAGTGGTTGTCCTAAATGCGTGTTGATAAAAGTTGATTTGCCTGCAGAAAAGGTACCTAAAACCGCAATCATTGGCCACCAGGTAACGCAAGTAGCGTAAGATTCATCCTTGCTTATCAAGCCCATGCTGTGACCAATATAATCCATTTTACGAAAGCTTTTAACGGCTTTTGCTAGGATTGGATTGTCTGGGTGTTCATCAGCCAGATGTTTTTCTAAACTTTCTATGTGCTTATTGATTTGTGTTGAACTATATGACATAACCGTCCCTTTTCATTCTTTTTAAAAGTACATCTTGGTTGAGATGCATGTTGGATAGATGTTGGATAGTGAAATTTATCAATTTATTTTGTACTTAATGACACATTCTTTTTGAAATCTGTTTTATATTAACCAGATGCTGATTTAATTAATCTTGCATTGTGATCATGGGTAAGTAAAAATTGGCAACCAAATCACATTAGTAGCTGTTTGATATAGCACATTTTTAACACATGTTAAGCTAGTAAAGCTCCAGTAGAAACGGTAAGCAGTAGTGCCAGTTGTGCGTTGGAGATTCTACCAAGAACCACCTTTGCTTACTAGCTATAGATGCTGGTTTTATTTTCTGTTTGTGCTTAGTGAAAATACCATTTTCTTTACGGGTTGGCACTAATAAATTTAATTGAATTAATGATGAAGTTAAATAAGGCAATTTTTTTATTATGACAATAGAAAATGAAGAAAGAAAACCTTCTGAACGATCTGCTCATATCGGTCGCTATGTGCTAATTGGCACACTAACTGTTGCGCCATTAGGGGTTACCTGGATGGTTTTTGACTTCTTGCTGCGTATGCTTGCGCGTACTGGCGAGCCGCTATTAAGAGGCGTGGCGCGTGCTGTGCGGCCATACTCGGATACCATGGCCAGTTGGTTACTAGACTCCAGTTTTCAACAAGCTGTGGCTGCATTGTTAACCATTATGAGTTTGTATGGTGTTGGGCTACTGGCATCGGTCTTCATTGGTAAGAAAGTTATTGAAGTTTATGAAGATGTGCTTGCGAGACTGCCGTTAGTGCAGACGATCTATGGTGCCACAAAACGTCTCCTGAATGCGCTAAGTCAGCCGCCAGTCACTGGTCAAAGGGTGGTGCTAATCAGCTTCCCTTCGTCTGAAATGAAAGCCATTGGTTTTATTACCAAAGTGTTGCGTGATAGAGACACTGGTAAGGATTTAGCTGCGGTGTATGTGCCGACCTCACCCAACCCAACATCCGGCTATATTGAAATCGTGCCCATGGATGATGTGGTACTAACGGATTGGACGACCGAAGAGGCCATGACTTTTGTCGTGACGGGGGGCACAAATGCACCTGAGGATTTGCGGTTTTCTAACTTAAAAAACCAAGAAGACGTGGCTTCGGGAATGAAAGATAATGATTGATATTGGCTCTCGTTTGAATGCTATCAACACACTTATAGCTGATGGGACTGATAAAAGCTTAAGATACGCTGCTTTGGAAAGTCGATTAACAATTGAATTGATTTGTTATGAAAGACTGTTGGTTTCATATGATTACATTTCATATGGTGATTTAAGGAAATGGCAGCCTAAGGATGTAATTCAGCAAGTGATAGAAGATGCGAATGAAAATGCCGCTAGTACATTTACGCTTTCCATATCTAGCGCTTCCATTGAGAAAACCAGCAGCCCCCAAAGTAAAGAAGACTATGAAAAATTTGAATATGTGCCTGTTGGAACTCAAATTGGGTTCGATTTTAGGGTGTTAGGTAAGCTGTGGAATGCTTTGTCAAATCTTGCATTGCACATACAGTTACCAAAATCTAGAATGGATGAAATGCCGTTATATGCTGATTCAAAAATACTGAAAGAGAAGATATGTGAGACGGTAAAAGAGCTAGAAAAACTTGGGGAAGGAAATATGTCTGCTTCTAGTTTTGGGCCCGAGTACTCTTTTGAGTGTGTTTCCTGTCAGACTGTAATCAAAAAGAAAATGAATCAATTGAGGAATGACCAGGTTGTAAGCTGTTTATCGCAATCCTGTCTAGAGAGTTACAGAATTCATGTGGAAGATAACGAAATATTCCATAGTAGACGAATTCTTAATGTGACTTGTGATAAATGTAATTTTCTTAATCTAGTGCCAGCAGAAAAGCTAGAGAAGTTACGTATCGGACAAACTTTTGATGTATTTTGTGCTTCTTGTACGGGAACATTGGTTGTTGAGCCTGTGCTCTGTAAGAGAAACTAAATAGATAATATTTGTTCCTAGGCCGCTATTAAATAACCAGCTAAAGGGTAAAACAATTATATTGGGAAGTTATTTCTAATCAAGCGAAT
>JAOULU010000010.1 GCA_029881855.1 Nitrosomonas sp.
AATACTATACCGGCAAACACCCAAGTTACCCTTTATTATTTGACCCACAAACTGCTGGTGGATTATTGGCTGGTATTCCAGATGAACATACAAATCAATGTCTACAAGCGCTAGAAAAAGCAGGCTATACTGCAACGCAAATTGGCACTGTCAATCAGTATGACCCAGAGGCTTTCGTCACACTGATAGACCGCTAACTTTAGCTCATCAAAAATGTATAAAATAATCTTCATATTCATCGTAGCCGTTTTAGCAGCTGCACCCGTACAAGCTCAGTCACTTGTTTTTACGGCTATTCCAGACAATGATGAAACTCGGCTTATCCAAAGATTTAGCAAAGTTGCTGATTATTTAAGTAGCAAACTCGGCATCACAGTAAAATATATTCCCGTTAAATCCTACCCAGCCGCTGTCACCGCATTTCGTCATAATCAAGTGCAATTAGCCTGGTTTGGTGGATTGACTGGCGTGCAAGCAAGACGCTTGACACCTGGCGCTATCGCAATTGCACAAGGTTATGAAGACACAAAATTTAAGAGTTATTTTATTGCTCACAGCAGCACCAACTTAACCCAATCGGAACACTTATCTAGCAAATTATCTGGTAAAACAATTATTTTTGGATCTAAAAGCTCTACTTCAGGCCGATTAATGCCTGAATTTTATATCCGAGAACAATTTAAAATTGCACCAGACCAATTTTTTTCTCGTATTGGTTTTAGTGGCAATCACTCACGCACGATTGCACTGGTCCAGAGTGGCGCTTATCAGGTTGGCGCAGTTAATTATCAGGTATGGGAACAAGAATTAGCCAACGGAAAGATTGATCGCTCAAAAGTTGATATCATCTGGGCAACCCCAGAATATCCAGATTATCATTGGACTGTAAGAGGAGATTTGGACGCTCAATGGGGTGAAGGCTTCACATCTCGATTGCGCCAAACAATTTTAGATATCAATGACGCTGAAATTCTAGCTACATTCCCCCGCAGCAGTTTTGTCCCGGCGAATAATGAGGACTATCATATGATAGAAACCAGTGCCAGGATAATTGGGACACTTGATTAATGGCATTAGAAAAAGAACAAAACAATTTTTTACTTGATCTGGACTGCAAAGGCATCAAATATGATGGGAAAACAGTACTGTCTCCGTTTCACTTAAAACTATTTGAAGGTCAACATGTTGCAATTCTTGGTGCCAGTGGCGCAGGAAAAACGACTCTACTCAAAGTGATTTTTGACCACCTCAACAACACCTCAAGAGATATTGCATTGATTCCACAGGAATTAGGGTTGGTAGAAAATTTAAGTGTGTACCATAATGTTTACATAGGGCAATTAGATCAATTCAGCACTGTTTCCAATCTTATCAATCTCATCATCCCCAGACCAAACGCAAGAAAAACCATTGCATCAATTCTAGATACATTATCCTTAAGTAATAAATTATTTGCTTCCTGCGGGGAGCTGTCAGGCGGACAACAGCAACGAGTTGCAATAGCCCGCGCCATCTACCGGCAAGCAACCACGTTAATAGCCGACGAACCAGTAGCCAGTTTGGATCAAAACCAAGCTGAAATAGCACTAAATAAAATGATTAACAATCATACAAACTGCATTTTGGCATTACATAATACGCAACAAGCATTAAGCTATTGCGATCGCATCATTGGAATTACCAATGGCGAAATAACACTCGATGCAGCGACCAGTCAGATCAGCCCTAAAGATCTAGAAGACGTCTATATGACGCTCAATGTTCAATAAATTAATCCCACAAAATAAAACCACAAGAGTAATCAGCGGCTTCGGTTTACTGGCTTTTTTACTGTGGATAATAAGTGACATTACGATCACTACCGCCACACCAGGCGCTGAATTTAAGCTAATGCTGGCAGGCTTACTGCACCCACAATGGCCACCACTTACAGAATTAGCACATGCAATCTTGCAAACAATCAGTTATGCCTTATTAGGTGTCACACTTGCAGCTACTGGCGGCTTTTTACTTTCTTTAATTTTTCACCTGAAAATCGTCCGAGTTGCCTGCGCCAGCTTACGTGCTGTACATGAATTATTCTGGGGATTGTTACTAATACAATTATTTGGCTTACAGCCATTGACAGGCTTGCTGGCCATCGCTATCCCATACACGGGTATTCTCGCCAAGATCTATGCTGAAATTCGTCAAGAAGCGCACCATCGCCACAAGCCACATCTTCCTCATAACTGCTCTGTGTTCAGCCGCTTCTTATATGCCGACTGGCCACTTATCAAGACAGACTTTACCAACTATACTTTGTATCGATTTGAATGTGGCTTACGTAGCGGCACAATCCTTGGTTTCATTGGATTGCCTACCTTAGGCTTTCAACTTGAAAGTGCGTTTATGCAAGGCCATTATGCAGATGTCACAGGGTTGCTTTTCATTTTTTATGGGCTGATCGCAACCATCCATTGGTGGGGTCAATTTAAGTTCTGGCCCATCTATTTAAGCGCTGCAGTTTACTATCTTTGGCCTGATATTTCTTTTAGTAGCAGCGATCTTAACTGGTTACTTGAGCAGATAACACCAACACCATGGCGAGAAATAAATAACAATTTCGGCAACTGGTTTTATCCAATTATTTCCGAACAACTCCTGCCAGGACTATGGAACACGCTAGTGACAGGGCAAATTGCTTTAGTACTGTCAGCAGGTCTAGCACTAATACTTTATCCATTATTATCAAATCATTTTGGCAATTCCACGACTCGTTTGATGGGAAATTTATCATTGGTTATTATGCGCTCAACTCCTGAATTAATATTGGGCTTTGCATTATTAATACTTTGGGGCCCATCATTACTGCCAGCCATTATCGCGCTGGCTATTCATAACGGCGCCATTATTGGTCATTTAACAGGCCATCACAGCAATAACATACCGTTACGTCCTGATGCACCAAAAGGCATTAATAGATACAGCTATGAAATCACACCTCGTGTGTTTAATCAATTTCTGATTTTTACATTTTACCGCTGGGAAGTCATCATGCGGGAGAGCGCATTACTGGGCATTCTTGGCTTACATACACTGGGATTTTTTATCGACAGCGCATTTGAAAGTTTTCGTCTGGATGTGGCACTAATACTCATTATTGCCAGTGCCGCACTTAATATTGGTGTCGATAGCGCAGGAAGAGTACTACGACAATATTTACACTTACCTAAATACCGTGTTATTGGATAATAATTCGGCTCTAACGACAACACCCTCATTCCATATCAAACTGCCGAGCCCATTCAAGTACTTCTGCATAACTGCCTCTAAACACAACCGATGTATTATTTTTCTTTATCTGATACGCATACATTGGATCATAGTATTCACTAAGTATTAACGTTATCCATGCTTCATGAGCCTGCACATCACCTGTACTTAATTGCATTTTCAATGCCTTTGCTAGCAACTCATTTGCATGTCTGTGGCGCTCAAGACCCAAACGTTTTTGTATCCGCAGCAAACTTTCAATTAGATAATTACTAAAATTCTCAAAACCATTTTCAATATCTTCCGCCTCATAGGCCGCTAACATATCAATGATATATTCCTTCAAAACCCTCTGTACACGAAATTCTAAAGGCATTTCTACTACGGCCAATGGAGAAAGCCGCATAGCCTCATAAAATTTGGCTGGTATTCCAATCACACCAATACTGCAACTTTCATCTTCGACAAAAAGTGTCTTCTTATTACTGGTATACCGAGTTTTACGCAACAAATTAACCGCCAACATATGCTCAAAATTTGATTGTGAGGGCTGCTGATTAACCATGCGCCCAAAACTAGAACCCCGATGATTAGCATACTTTTCCAAATCAATACTGCAATTAATCTCATCGATTAAAAGTGTTTTAGCAACACCTGTTTTCCCGCCTATCCTGATCATAGGTACATTACGCGCAGCATTATCTATTATTGCCATAAGCGATCGTCTTAGCGCTTTATAACCACCTTCAATTAATGGCACATCGACACCAGCTTCACTCATCCACTGCTGGGCTAAGCGCGACCTCATACCGCCACGCCAACAGTACACATGCGTATTCGGTTTCTTTACGACATGTTCACACCATTGCTGAACGCGAGATGCTTTTAATTCTCCACCCACTAATTCATGTCCTAACTGAATCGCCGCCTGCTGACCTCGCTGTTTATAACAAGTGCCAACTAAATGGCGTTCATGATTATTTAAAATCGGTAAATTAACAGCATGAGGCATACAACCTTTAACAAATTCGGCTTCTGCCCGCACATCTAGAAAAGAGATATTCTGTAGGAGCAAATCATTAAAATAGTCAGCAGTTACCAGATAATCTGGCTTCACCATAAAACCTCACAAATACAATAAAGCCAAAATTGGCAAAATATCGTTTCCAAACACCCTTAACCCTCTATATTTAATGCCTAAAAATTTAATTAGCCACACTGCACAGTTTTTTTATAAAGAAATCTAAGTAAACTTATAAAATGAGGTATGTTTCCGGTACAATTCTGAAATGATTTAAAGAAACAAAAAGCATGTGTTGTTTTGCTGCAACACCCGATTAATATTGGCTTGACAGGGAAAAGCACCTTATATAAGCTGCGGTGTGGTCAAATATGACACACTTATTTTTATTATACTACATGAGAGATCGGCGTATTTTTCAGCCAGAAAAAATACGTTTAACGGTATTAATAAATATGAGCTGGCACGAATAACCAGAATTCCTTGCTTATAAGAGCAAGATGACGAGTACTATTACTTCGAGGGGAAGATCTTGAGTTCGACAATAACCAAGTTGAATGCTCCGCTAACGCAAACGTTTGATTCTCAATCTTCAGACGAATCACAAATAACGCCAACGCCGACAAATAATGCGCTGACTCAACAGTTAACCGGTTTTGATACGTTAACAAGCGCTCTAGAATACGCTGCAGAAGGAACAACAGGATATAATTTTTATGACGCAAGGGGGAATTTACGCTCTGTTCTAGCCTATAGTACGCTCAGACAAAATGCGCGAATCTTGGCGCAGCGCTTATCCAGCTTTGATTTACCTCGTGGCGAACGGGTAGCCATTATTGCCGACACATCACCTGAATTTATCGAGTTGTTTTTTGCCTGTCGTTATGCTGGCTTAGTGCCTTTTGCAATGCCTGTACCAGTGAATCTGGGTAGCCATGCTATTTATGTTCAGCAACTTCGCGGCATGTTACTCAGTAGTCAAGCCAGTCTTGCCCTTGCAAATGTTGACTTTTTTAATTTTCTTTCAGAAGCAGCTGAAGAAACAGCGGGCTTAAAATGGATTGGCACACCGGGACAGCTTTCTGAGTTGCCAGCAAAGGATATTGAGTTCCAGAAAAACCATCCTGATGAAACAGCCTATTTACAATTTACCTCTGGAAGTACTCGCACACCTCGCGGCGTTGTCATTACCGAGCGTGCTTTAATGTGCAATCTTGAAGGTATTGTATGCAATGGTTTAGAACTAAAACCTACTGATCGTTCCGCGTCCTGGCTGCCTTTCTACCATGACATGGGATTGGTTGGTTTAGTTTTAGCACCAATGATTGGTCAAATTTCTGTCGATTATTTAGCCACCCGAGATTTTGCTGTTAGACCGCTACAATGGCTGCGCTTAATCAGTCGCAATCGCTGTACTGTGGCCTTTAGTCAACCTTTTGGATTGAAGCTGTGTACGCTGCGTGTAAGAGAATCTGATCTTAAAGATTTAGATCTAAGTTGTTGGCGTGCAGCTGGGATAGGGGCTGAAATGATTCGCCCTGAAACATTAAAAAGCTTTGCAGATAAATTCGCATCCGCTGGTTTTGATGAGAATGCCTTCTTACCTTGTTATGGACTCGCAGAATCAACCCTTGCTGTTACCTTTTCTAAAATTGGTCAAGGATCAAAAAGTCTACAAGTTGATAGCAAAACCTTAATTGATAAAAGAACAGCCGTTCGTGTACAAGCAGAGGGACGTAAATTCAATGAATTTGTTAACTGTGGACAACCCCTACCAGGGCATACTGTAAAAATCGTAGACGAAGAAGGTCAACAATTATCAGAATTCATGGTTGGTAGCGTTCTAGTGCAAGGCGACAGTATAATGACTGGCTACTACAACAATCCTGAAGAAACCAACAAAGCACTTAAACCTGGTAACTGGCTAGATACTGGAGATATTGGTTTTCTGTTCGAAGGTGATCTGTATATTACAGGTCGTCGCACAGATGTCATTATTGTTAATGGTCGCAATATTCGCGCACAAGACATAGAAGAACTGGCTGAACAACAAGCAGAAGTAAGGTCGCGTGAAGCATCTGCATTTGGTATTAATGATGCTGATGGTGCAACCACCATCGTTTTAGTCATTGAATGCAGATTAGCCTCTGTGACAGAAAGACAGTCATTAACAAGTCGTCTTCAACAGCTTGTGTATATGGCTTTTGGTGTTAACTGCGTTGTTGAGTTAGTACCGCCGCATACATTGCCACGGACTTCTTCTGGAAAATTATCACGTTTCGCAGCACGCCAGGGTTATATTCAGCGTACAAACTTAACCGATCAATTATCCGCAACAGCTGAATCTGGAGACAGATAATCAGACATGCCAAAATTAGTAGCAGTAACGGGAGCTACTGGTTTCATAGGTCATGCACTGATAAACAAGCTGGTCAAAAATGGCTGGGCAGTACGTGCATTAACGAGGAAATCACGTACTGACAGCGATTCTGTCCAATGGATACACGGTGACCTAGAAGATTCCACAGCATTACGTCAACTCGTCAAAGATACTTCAGCAGTTATCCATTGTGCAGGTGCAGTTAGAGGGCGATCCTATCAAGAATTTGAACACACCAATGTAGATGGCACAAAAAATTTGTTGCGTGCAATCACCGAGCAAAATACAACCCCTAAATTCTTACTCATCTCTTCACTTGCGGCCCGGCAACCTGAATTGTCATGGTATGCTAAAAGCAAGTGTATGGCTGAACAACCTGTGATCGACAGTAACCTACCCTGGGCAGTCCTCCGCCCCACTGCTGTTTATGGCCCCGGAGACAAGGAACTCAAACCACTTTTCCAGGCAATGCATCGAGGCTTTCTCCCTGTTGTTGGAAAATTAAATAATCGATTTGGACTTATACATGTCAATGACCTTGTTGCAGCCATTCAAACATGGTTATCTACAGAACAAACTGTTAACGGAATTTTTGAAATTGATGATGGCTCACCGAATGGTTATAGTTTTAATTCCTTGGTGGAGCTGGCACAACAAGTATGGAAGAAACCTGTTCGTTGCATCACTATACCGAGTGTTTTAATAAGAAGTATCGCCTTGCTAAATTTATGCTTTGCTCACATTCTGCGTTACTCTCCCATGCTCACACCGGGAAAGGTTAATGAATTACAGCACGATAACTGGGTGTGCGATAATTCACCACTGATCAAAGCACTTCCTACATGGCAACCCAGTATTCGTTTACATGATTCACTATCTCAAGTAATCTAGCACCTACTTCAACTTTTATCCTTAATTAATCTATGACAGCAAGTGATTATGATGAGACCATGCAACTGTTGTGTGATCGTCTAGGTAGTTTAGTCTCCTCAGACACCCCAATTACTCCAGAGAGCAATCTTATTGGTCAATTAGCTATTGACTCTATTAAACTTCTAAATCTCATTATGGAAATTGAAGATACATTTGATATTTCAGTACCTATTAATGCACTGGCTGATGTCCAGACCGTACGTGATCTGGTTGACTTAATACATAAGATTAAATCTGCCTAAACATGAATCTACTAGATAAACTCGATGCAGCGGCGGCAGCCAGAAAAGCACTTTTACCCAATGGCGTTGGTGCATTTGGAATTCCAATTGAAGAAGTTTATTCCGCCACTGAAGCACGAATCGGTGATCGCCGAGTACTATTATTGGGTACGAATAACTACCTAGGGTTAACCTTTGCACCTGAATGCCTGGAAGCTGCACACGAGGCGCTTGATGAAGAAGGTACTGGCACCACTGGATCACGCATGGCTAATGGCAGTTATTTTGGCCATCGCGCTTTAGAAAAAGAATTCGCGGAATTTTATAAATGCGACTATGGCATGGTTTTCACCACTGGCTATCAAGCTAATCTAGGAACCATTTCAGGCCTGGCTGGTAGGGGTGATACTGTATTGATTGATGGTGACTCACATGCCAGCATTTATGATGGATGCATTTTAAGTGGCGCCGATATCATTCGTTTCAAACACAATGATATGGCTGACATGGAAAAACGCTTACGCAGACTCGGTGAGCGCACACAAACAACGTTAATCATTGCTGAAGGTATCTACAGTATGTTGGGGGATCAAGCCCCGCTGGCTGAAATTGTTGAGCTAAAAAATAAATATGATTGCACTTTACTCCTAGACGAGGCACATTCTCTAGGCGTATTGGGTGAAACTGGGCAAGGCTTAGTCGAAAAAACCGGCCTATTGAAAGAAGTCGATTTTATTACTGGAACATTCAGTAAGAGCCTGTGCAGTATTGGTGGGTATTGCGTTAGCAATCATCCACAACTGGATCAGTTACGTTATATCAGTCATCCGTATATTTTCACCGCCTCACCCTCTCCAGCAACCATTGCATCAGCACGTGCTGCATTGGAACTATTACGTAATGGCACAGAGCTTCGCAAGCAATTATGGAAAAATGCTATGCAACTCTACAAACACCTTGAAGAAACGGGTTACAAACTAGGCCCAGAACCAGGGCCGGTAATAGCTGCCATTGTAGATAGCCCACAACAAGCCCTAGCACTCTGGCAAGGATTATTGGAGCATAATATCTATGTTAATTTAATATTGCCCCCTGCTGCACCTGAAGGAAAATCACTGGTACGATGTAGCATCAATGCGGCACATACGACGGAACAGATGGATTATGTAGGCAGGGCTTTTGCCAAATTAAAACCCCAAATATTTGGGTAATTGGTAGGCGCGATTGGATTCGAACCAACGACCCCCACCATGTCAAGGTGGTGCTCTAACCAACTGAGCTACGCGCCTAGAAACCTAGGAAGTAACGGATTCTAGCTGAAACCATGCAAGGGTACAAATTTAAATCTGATGGTCTGACAAAAACTGGGTAACCTCAGACTTCCATTTTTCAGGATGGCGTGCCAAATGTGATTCATGCACGGTATCAGGGAAAACACTAAAATGCTTGGGTGCTTGCACCGCTTCAAAAACATGATAAGCATCTTGCAAAGTTGCGCGGTTATCCTGCTCACCATGTAAAAATAATATCGGCATACTCACCGCCTGCGCGTAATCAGCTGGATTATGGGAAAAACCATTAAAACCCGCCTGCACGCCGCCCCAAAACACTAAAATATGCGCAGCAGGAAAAGAAGGCACACCCAGCACATCGAACCGGTTCTTAATGGTATTCAATAAGCGATCAAAAACCGCCTCAACGATGACCGCATCCACTTTAATGGCATGACTATGAATAGCACGAAGCACTGCTACAGCTCCCATTGACTGACCATAAAGCACCACCTTCTCAGGCGCAAAATGCTGACGGGCATAGCGCAACACAACCGCCACATCATCTGCCTCCAAATAACCGATGGTCGTATAAGCCTCCGAAGACTCCCAAGACCCTCTGAAATCAACCAACAACACCGAAAACCCGGCTTGCATAAACGCCCTCGCCTCCGCCATCAGCGAAGACTTGCTCATCAAATACCCATGAAACAAAACAACCAGCCGTTGATTGTCATCCACCGCGCAATGCCATGCACCAATACTCGGCGAACCCGGCTCAGCAATTCGCACCGACGCACAATGCTCGCCTAATGCAGCAGGCGCAATATCGGCTGACGGGCGCGACGGATTCACCCCCAGCAATAACGCCTCGAGCTTCTGACCAAGCGACATATCTTCCAGCTTTATTGCCCGCACACCCTGATCCGAGAAATTCATCATGGCATAGGCATGCTGATATGCGAACACGTTCACAGCAACAAACGCAACCAACAAGATGCCAATGAAGATAATGGCGAAACGCTTTAATTTATTTGAACCAGTATTCATTTCTTAAGAAAATCTTTTTTTAGCGGATAAAACAATCTATTTAAGAAAACAATCCAGTCAACTCATGAATAAATACACGTCCATTACTCCATAAAAGAAAAGAATATAATTGAATTGCAGACTTGACCCTTTTACCTTTAAGGGAGGAGCTAAATATAAAACTTAAGGCCTGAGCCCGAGCTTCGCGTTTCTAAAATATGCACAGCGGGAAAAGAGGGCACACCCAGCACATCAATTGACCATAAACCGCCACTTTTTCAGGCGCTAAATGCTGTTGGGCAGAAAACCTAACGTTTTAGCTATGGGTGATTTAACATATTGTTAAAAAATAATACTCTTATACTATTTGAACTAGCAACATATCTATTTCAGAGGATTATTTTTTTGGTACTAAAGCTAGATGGCTAAATCAAAAAGATCAAAATCAGAGACTAATCGAATCTGACCCCTTTGTTTTCCGACAACATGCGCTTGTTATGTGTATTGGTCACGGGGTTATACATTATTTGCTAATACTGATTAGATACTTTAATAGGGCCAAACATACCGGTATTGATGAGTAGACTCCAAATTCTTTTCATAGTTAGCGCAGTTTCTTGATTTACAAAAAGTGAGGATCTACTACCATGTGGTGAGCCAATAAAATATGACCGCATTGATTCCCACGTTTCCCCCCTAGTTGACCACTCCCAACAAGGCACTTCTTTTTGAAGCATTAGCGGTACTGCTATCGATGCGGGTATCATGCAGTTATCAGATAAGGGCTTATCCCAATCACAACTTACAAGTATTGGATTGGCGTTAGATTGATACAATTCAACTTCTAGCCGCTCTGCTGAAATTCTTGCGACTGGGCTATATGGCAACGATTCAACAGAGTCTAGAACCTCTTGACCATCGCCATAAGGACAGGTGATAAAAGCATTAACAAAATACCTAGTGTGATCCAAGCCTTTATAACCACATCTATCACTAGGGGTTGTAGTTGGAGACTGATCATCATGATGAGTGACCAATGGATGCCAAGAAGGGTAACTCTCGACAACCGGCCCGTACTTTTCCACTATATCTAAAAGCTTATCTTCACTTCTCTTTCTTTCTTTGGTTTCAACACCTCTGGGAATAAAGTAACTTTTGACCGACTCAAAACCACTATTGACTGATTCATCTGCTCTAAACGCCATAACCTTGCCCTATAAATGCGAAGAAGCATCATGATACATAAAGTCTACGCATAAAACAACGATATTGCGCGTAATAATTATTTATAGTGAGGGTGTGAGGGTGGAAGAGCTTCCTTCGAGACACATAGCAATGTTTATGAAGAATGAACCCCCATAAACATTATTATATTGTTTCCATTTGTTTTTCTTACTGCATTTAAATCAAATGCTAGATCGATGAGGCCAGTATCGATTGGTCTCTACCCTTTGGTTTCGTAGAGGCCATTTAGGAGGTTCAGTGGATGATTCCATTAGGCATGGCACTGTAATCTGTAGATTATATGCACAATACAATGCCTGACACTTTTGTGACCACGCTTGCTAGCCATACGTTCTCACTTACCTTCTTGGTGAAACTCAATCACATTTCTATCTTGATCCCGAATAAACAACATCACGCCACCATTTGGTAACTCAATCGGGCCTTCAGTTATTTCAATGCCCAGTTCAAGGAGATGTCTTTGCACAGAATTAATATCATCCACATCCAGCGCGACATGAGTATAACCGGGATGCTTTTGTGGCACGTCCATTAATACATTTGCATTTTCTGATGAATTGGCGTTAAGAATAAAGTTTATATTAACTCCAGATGGATGCTCCATTACTGCTACCGGCTCAGGTCCAATTGGCCCGATAATAAACTCAAATCCTAATTTTTCGTAAAACGACCTCGCCTCTTCGAGACTCCTTACACGCAAACCAATATGATTTATTCCTTTAATTTGTTTCATCTTCGCCTTCTATATAGTCTTCTCGTCCAACATGGCTAACGATTTAACTAGCCTGCGCATGGTACGCTAGCACCATGCGTCAGGTTGAGTGCTTTGTTATGCGTTTTTTCGCTACATGGCACACAGTCATCACTTTCTTTATATGAATTGCTTAACTCAATAAGTGCCTTTTTGTTTTTATTTAAATCGTCTTTATCTCTGGATGTCATTACAAAATAATTAATTGTATTTTCTCCATTAAAATAAGAAACAATTTCAGTATTGCCAAATTTATCGCCAGTGAACTTGTAAATTACTGACTCATTCTCTAACTTTGTGTTTATGGTTTCTATCTTTTCTGCCTTTGAATTTGGACTCTGATATTTTGTATGAAAAAGGCTTAGCGTATCTTTTACTACATCTTCTGCGTTTTTGATGGATTCAGACTTATTCATAACACGGGCGTATATTACAGTTGTTGCGTTTGACCATGTGCTATTTTTAGGATAGAAAACAAATGGTACGCCACTTTCCTTACCAGAAACATGATCAGCAACCCAACCCTTAGGGGTGTTAAAGTAAAAGCAGTGGTTATCGCCGTGAACATACCCATCAAAACCATAGGCTGCTAAAGGTGAAATACAAAGCAACAAAATTGCATATAATTTACTCATAATCTCCTCCTTGGCACACCAAACAATAGGTTTATCACACCACTTTATATATTATTCAATAATAACATAAAGTTACTTCCATATAATCAGATGGACAATCAAAATATTAGTCGGCGTAAACTGGATAAAATCCAGCCTTTTTATTGCTAAATATACGCATAATGCCGCCCAACACCCAAACCCATCAATCCAAACAATCCTTGTTTTTCCTTTTACGTAAACTGCGCCGCGCATAATACGCAAACCCAACGGCGCTGCGTTGTGCGCGTAGAATCCAGTCATGGGCTTCGCGTCCTAAATCTGGGTCAATGGGTTGAATGTTTCCGGCTGCGCTGGCTAGCAAGTGCATGCGTGCGGCGCGCTCGAAAGCAATGGCCAGCATGCAGGCTTCTTCAACACTAGGGCAAGCCACCAACAAACCATGATGCGCCAGAAACAGTGCGCGTTTGTCGCCAATGGCTTCTGAGATCATGGCGCCTTCTTCGTTACCCACCGGCACACCCGGCCATTTGGGTAAAAAGGCCACATCATCATAGAGCACGCAATTATCCATATGCGAAATTTCCAGTGGCACTTCCAGCATACTCAAGGCGGCAGTATGGATCGCATGGGTGTGAATAATGCACTGTACATCAGGACGCGCGCGGTACAGCCAGGAGTGAAAACGATTGGCCGGGTTGGCCATGCCATCTCCCTCCAGAACTTCCAGGTCTTCATTGACGAGCAGCAAATTTCCAGCACTGATCTCATCAAAACCCAGACCCAATCGCTGCGTTAGATAGGTGCCTGCTTGCTCGGCCCGTGCGGTAATCTGCCCCGCCAACCCCGAATCATGGCCGTTATCAAACAGGATACGGCAAGTCAGTGCCAGTTTTTGCGCGGGGCTATATTGCGTGCCTTGCAGGTGCTTGTCCATTTCGTTAAAGGACTGTTTAATCAATTCGTCTTTATTTAGGTCAAACGTTTTATTTGTCATTTTTTTTCACTCATTTCGCCAGCCAAAGCAACCCGCTAAGACTTGAAACGCTCAATGTTTCTACGGTCACGCTTAGTTGGTCGGCCTTTGGTATAAAAGGGTTGTGGTTGAGCTTTAATGCGTGCTGAGATGATTTCCCGTTGCTCGCGGCTTTCATCCGTCTCACGATAAAGTTGTTGCGCAATAGCCGCTGAACCACGTTTGTTGGACAGTCCCAATATCTCTACTACATACTGATAATTGCCAATACGGATTGATAACCTATCTCCAACTGAAACAATCTTAGCAGGCTTTACACGCACCTCGTTCAGTGTCACTCGACCTTTCTCAATCGCTTCCGCCGCTAATGAGCGTGTTTTAAAAAAGCGGGTGGCGAACAACCATTTATCAACCCGAAATTTCTCTTCCTCTTTCATTTTGTCCATCAATCTAGTTCTGCTAACTTACTCACAATATGAATCTGGTTTTTCAATGTCTTATGCACCGGGCATTTATTGGCGATCTCCAACAAACGCACCCGTTGCTGCTCATCCAAATTGCCAATCAGTTTAATCTCCCGCGTCATTTGATCAATCAATGGCGCCTGGTCTTCACA
>JAOULU010000206.1 GCA_029881855.1 Nitrosomonas sp.
GTTTTGTGTCTTTACGCAACGACCACCACATGCGAGTTCAAGTGTTTTTGCCCAATGGGTAAATTGTTTCTGTATGACATTGTTAGGCCATAGTGCAAAGAATAGGCGCACTGTTTCCTTTTTCTTTGAGAGTGGATTTTTACTGATCACAATCTTGTGTGTGGTTAATTAGACACACTACTTCAGCCATAATACCTTCTTCTCGGCCAATAGCACCAAGATGTTCAGCTGTCTTGGCCTTAATGTTAATGTTTTCTGACCGCGTGTTGAGATCTTGAGCAATATTAGAGACCATGGCGGGGATATGTGGTGCCATTTTCGGTGCTTGGGTGATAATAGTTGCATCTATATTAATGATTTCATAACTATTTTCTTCTAGCAAGCTGTAGACATTGCGTAATAGTATGCGACTATCAATACTTTTGTAGCGTGGATCAGTGTCTGAAAAATGCTTGCCAATATCTCCTAAAGCAGCGGCGCCGAGTAGCGCATCGCAAATAGCGTGCAGCAAAACATCGGCATCAGAATGGCCGAGTAGACCTTTTTCATAGGGAATAGTTACACCACCTATAATAAGCTCACGGTCTACAACCAATTGGTGTACATCAAAACCCTGCCCAATTCTCATTGTACTCATTATAGCTTCCTTTCCTTTAATATTAATTCTGCCAAAGCCAAGTCCTCTGGATAAGTTACTTTGAAATTTGTGGCATCACTATGCACAAGTTTGGGTTGATATCCTAAAGCTTCAATAGCGCTAGCATCGTCTGTTATTTTTGTTGTGTTCTCTAATGCTCTAGCGAGAAGGTCATAACGAAACATTTGTGGTGTTTGTGCCTGCCATAGGTTTTCGCGTGATTCGGTATGCTGGACTCGTGCCTCAGTATCGCTACGTTTTAATGTATCGGCTACAGGTATGGCTAATAACCCCCCAACTTCGTCATTTTCTAATGCATTAATCAATTTCTCAAGTTGAGATAAAGACAGACAGGGTCGAGCAGCATCGTGAACGAGTATCCAGTCATTGGGGTCGACTGTACATTCATGTTGTGATGCAGCAAGTCCATTGACTACACTTTCAGCTCGTGTTGCACCACCACAATTTAATACAACGAGTTTTTCTGAAAATTCCGACCAGTCATATTGGGTCCAATAATTATCATAGGGTGCCAGGACAACGAATACACGTGAGATTTGTGGCGTTTTGCACAATATTTTGAGTGCATAGTAAATCATGGGTTTGTTATCTAGGGGTAAATATTGTTTGGGTAACTCGTCACCCATACGTGATCCAGAACCTGCTGCTGGAATTAAAGCGAAGAACTTTGACATGTTTGTATTTGCGATGATGGAAGTTATTTATGCAAGCGGGAAATAACTATAGGGTGCATAAGAAATGTATAGGTCATTAGTAATTTTGACAAAGCATTTTCAGTTTAATTGAAAATATAATTATGAAGGACTAATTGTCGTTAGTATATTGCAGTAAAATTTGCTTTAATGGGTCTGAAGTTACATTGTTTATAATTGTACATTTAAACGAGCGAAAAATAATATGGAAGTGGAAAAAATCAATACGGTATCAAGTCAACTAGTAGGCCTTGAGAATCGAGCCAATGAATTGCGGAGGTTTCTTTGACTTCGATGCCAAACAGTTAAAATTAGTTGAATTGGCGCGACAGCTTGAGGAGCCGGAAATATGGAACGATAGTAAACGTGCACAAGAAATAGGTCGTGAAAAAAAAACATTAGAAAATATCGTTGTAACATTGGAATCAATCAGCCAGCAACTAAATGATGCGCGTGAATTATTTAATATGGCAAAAGAAGAAGCCGATAACGCGACACTCGAAAGTATTGTTGCTGATGTCGATCATTTAGAAGAAACAGTGTCTAAATTAGAATTTAGACGTATGTTTTCTGATCCAATGGACCCTAATAATTGCTTTGTCGATATTCAGTCAGGTTCAGGTGGGACAGAAGCACAGGATTGGGCAGAAATGTTAGAGCGTATGTATATTCGCTATTGTGAGCGTCAGGAATTTAAAGTTGAGGTGATGGAAGAATCCCCAGGTGAGACAGCAGGTATTAAAAGTGCCAGTCTTAAAGTGTCAGGTGAATATGCTTACGGAAGCTTACGAACAGAAACAGGGATACACCGATTAGTACGCAAGTCCCCTTTTGACTCAGGGAATCGGCGCCATACTTCTTTTGCAAGCGTATTTGTGTATCCTGAGGTGGATGAAACAATAGATATCACTATAAATCCGGCGGATTTAAGGATAGACACATTTCGTGCGTCGGGAGCGGGTGGTCAGCATATTAACAAAACGGACTCAGCGATACGTATCACGCATAACCCGTCAGGTATTGTCGTGCAATGTCAAAGTGGGCGATCACAGCATCGTAATAAAGCGGAAGCCATGGCAATGTTAAAGTCGAAGCTTTTTGAGGCGGAACTTCGAAAGCGAAATGATGATAAACAGGCTATAGAAGAATCTAAAACAGATATTGGATGGGGGCATCAAATTAGGTCCTATGTGCTAGATCAATCAAGAATAAAAGATTTACGGACCAATATAGAAGTTGGAAATACGCAAAGTGTTTTGGATGGGGACTTGAATTGTTTTATAGAAGCAAGTCTAAAACAAGGTGTGAAATAGACGAAAAGTAAAATAAGCTTAATCATTTTGGAAATGAGGCTGTATTTTGCTGCTTTTTTTGAGAAAAAAATTAAGAAAATTTTTCTTGGCAACTAAAAGAGAATTAGCGCCAGAAATACCTTGACCGGCTTAATAGAGTCTGTATAATTCGGTTCTTCGCTGCACGACGCAATATTCGAAAGCAGCAACGCTCTTTAAAAAATTACAATCGATAGGTGTGGGTATTTATCAAGGAAAAAGATTTTAGCAATAAAATCTTAAGTAATTGAAGTAGTACTCGCACAAACAATGTAGATATTGGTTTTAAACCATAATCAACATAACGTCAAGCGAGAGTTTTATCAGAATTAAACTGAAGAGTTTGATCCTGGCTCAGATTGAACGCTGGCGGCATGCTTTACACATGCAAGTCGAACGGCAGCACGGGTGCTTGCACCTGGTGGCGAGTGGCGGACGGGTGAGTAATGCATCGGAACGTATCCTGGAGTGGGGGATAACGCATCGAAAGATGTGCTAATACCGCATATTCTCTGAGGAGGAAAGTAGGGGATCGCAAGACCTTATGCTTTTGGAGCGGCCGATGCCTGATTAGCTAGTTGGTGGGGTAAAGGCCTACCAAGGCGTCGATCAGTAGTTGGTCTGAGAGGACGACCAGCCACACTGGGACTGAGACACGGCCCAGACTCCTACGGGAGGCAGCAGTGGGGAATTTTGGACAATGGGCGCAAGCCTGATCCAGCAATGCCGCGTGAGTGAAGAAGGCCTTCGGGTTGTAAAGCTCTTTCAGTCGAGAAGAAAAGATTGTGACTAATAATCACAATTCATGACGGTACCGACAGAAGAAGCACCGGCTAACTACGTGCCAGCAGCCGCGGTAATACGTAGGGTGCAAGCGTTAATCGGAATTACTGGGCGTAAAGGGTGCGCAGGCGGCTCTGTAAGTCAGATGTGAAATCCCC
>JAOULU010000207.1 GCA_029881855.1 Nitrosomonas sp.
TGAAACGATTAGAGCCGGTGCGGTCAAGAAAGTATTGGGATTGATTGAAGACTTAGCTAAAGACGATGCAGAAGAAGGTAAAGAAAAATTTAAGACTTTTTATAAAGAATTTGGCCAAGTCCTAAAAGAAGGTGTAGGTGAGGATTTTGCAAACCGCGAACGTATTGCTAAGCTGTTACGCTTTGTTACAACCCAAAGTGAAACAGATGAGCCATTAGTTTCACTGGTTGAGTACATCGAAAGAATGAAAGAAGGGCAGGAGAAAATTTATTATGTGACTGCTGATAACCTTAAATCGGCTAAAAGTAGCCCACATTTAGAGGTTTTCCGTAAGAAAGGCATAGAAGTTTTATTGTTGGCTGATCGTGTAGATGAATGGTTAGTTACTAATTTAACTGAATTTGAAGGAAAATCACTGCAGTCAGTTGCTAAAGGTGGGCTAGACTTAGGTGATCTTGAGGAGGAAGAAGAGAAGAAAGCGCGTGAAAAAGAAACCAGCGAATATCAGGAATTAACTGAAAAGATGAAGGAAACGCTAGGTGAGCAAGTAAAGGAAGTGCGCGTGACTTATCGATTAACTGAATCGCCAGCCTGTCTTGTTGCAGATACCCATGATATGGGTGGCAATCTTGAGCGCTTGTTAAAATCTGCTGGGCAACAAGTCAATCATACTAAGCCTATTCTTGAGATTAATCCGCATCATCCGATGGTGCAGCGGTTAAAAACTGAAGAGGCGCATTTTTCAGACTGGAGTCATATCTTATTTGACCAAGCATTACTTGCTGAAGGTGGTTTGCCAGAAGATCCCGCTATTTTTGTTAAGAGGCTTAATGATTTATTGTTGTTGACCAATTTGGATGGTAAGTAGCATTGTGTAACATAAGTTATATTCAATCGTTAATTTTAAATTGGGTACGATGAGTGTTATGTGGGAACTTTTATTAATTTATAAGGTCAACTAAAAGGGTGGTCAGAAAAGATTGTGGCATATCTGTTGATGAACTTACCTAAAAATATATAGATATATTTTGAATCAAATAGATTATGAGATAGAATTTTTCATGCTAAGGTAATTATTTCAAGGAATAAATGGGTTTCGCAAAGAATAACATCGATAAAATGAAGGATTTTAGCTATATCGTAAGCCATTGGGGCATGAATTTATTCATGCCCCAATTAACATATGATATGAATAGTGAGTAAATCTAATCTTCCTAAAATTGCTAATTACCAGGCGAAAATTGCTGCGCCATTTGCTGTTTTGGGTGTTAGAACAGAAAAGGATTGGCTTGTAGGTATAGATTATTTGTCAATTAACACACCGCTATTGGCGCCACTTAACCCATTTGCCAGAGAAGTTTGTAAACAATTAAGGTCGTATTTAATTGAGCCAAACTTTGTTTTTGACTTATCTCTCTATATTGATGGTACAGCACATCAACGTCGTGTATGGCAGGCCATCCAAGTGATACGAAGTGGCGAGACGAGTAGTTACGCTGAAATTGCAACACAGGTACATTCAGCGCCAAGAGCTGTTGGTGGTGCGTGTGGTGCTAATAAATTACCCATTGTCATACCCTGTCATCGAGTAATTGCAAAGAATGGTGAACTAGGAGGCTTTATGAATGCAAGTAAAGGACATCCATTAGAAATTAAACGTTGGTTATTGCGCCATGAATACACTTGAGTTGAACGCGGGACTGTTGGATGAATTTTCTGACTCGCTATGGTTAGAGGACGGTTTGTCACGCAATACACTAGAAAGCTATCGTAATGATTTGCGACTTTTTGGTGAATGGCTAAAAGGTAGTAAGAAAGAAAACAAGTCACTTACAGATGCTACGCATTCTGATTTGCTGAATTTTCTTGCTTCCAGAGTGACTGCCAAAATAAAAGCCAGCACAACCAGTCGCGAATTGTCTAGTTTAAAACGTTTTTACCGTTTTTTATTGCGTCAGGGAAAAATCACAATAGATCCGAGCCTTAACATTGAGTCTCCTAAGCTACTGCGTCATCTGCCTGAAAGTTTAACGGAAGCAGAAGTCGAGTTATTATTGAGTGCGCCAGATCTGAAGCATCCATTAGGTTTACGGGATCGTGCAATGTTGGAAGTGCTGTATGCCAGTGGGTTGCGTGTGTCTGAGCTAATTAATCTCAAATATTCACAAGTGAGCCTTGATGTAGGTGTTGTACGGGTTATGGGTAAAGGCAGGAAGGAGCGTTTGGCGCCATTAGGTGAAGAATCTTTGGCATGGTTAAAGCGCTATACCGAACAAGCTCGTTCCATATTGCTTGATGGTATTGTAACCGATACTGTTTTTGTAACAGCGCGAGGTGCGGCCATGACTCGTCAGGCTTTTTGGTATCTTATCAAACGGCATGCGCAATTGGTGGGTATTGATAAGCAGCTTTCTCCTCATACATTACGTCATGCTTTTGCAACACATTTGCTTAATCATGGCGCTGATTTGCGCGTGGTGCAATTATTATTGGGTCATGCAGATATTTCTACGACACAGATCTACACCCATATTGCTCGTGAACGTTTAAAACAATTACATGCCGCACATCATCCAAGAGGCTAATGGGTAAGTGAGACATCTCTTGCACATGTAGTTATTGTTTTGCCAGTAGTGTGGAGATTGCTGCAACTCCCAAGCTAATAAAGGCAACTAGTGACCAATCGGGGATTGTTAGAGATAAGAATTCCCAATCGACATCCATACAATCCCCATTTGCTTCAAACATACCCGGCCACCATTTGGCGATTGGGAGGGTATTTAGAAAGCCTCTTCCGGGCTAATGCCGCATGCAAATGATTCTGGGAAACGTATCAACCAAGATTGACGTGCTGCGACAACTGCGCCAGTTAGCGCAAAAATAGTCATCAAAAAACCATAGATGCGACGCCCAATTGTTTTTTTAGCGTTATGAATAAAAGCTAACAGTGCGGTTAATCCTAATAGCCAATAGGCAACGCGTTGTGCTACACACAATGGACAAGGTAATAAATTTTCAACATGTTGCAGATATTGCGCGTAGCTCAGAAGGCCAATACAGCTGAGCACGATGAATAATAAAATTATTCTCATTTTTATTTGTAATGGTAGATAAAGCAGCGAAGTAGATTAGTGCTTTGCAGTCTACCGTTATTTCGACTTACAAACCTGCTAATTTATACTGTATAGGTAATTTTCACTACATCGCACAATATATCATGCTTGATGAACTTTCAGTGTTGCTTCTTAAATACCAAAAGATTCGTGTATATATTTTTTTGCGGTTTGAGGGGAGATTGAGGCTTGCCAGTCGGTTGAGATGGGTTTGCCTGTAGGGAGATTAAATCAGCAAATATACGGCGTACCCTAACAATGTTGTTGTTAGCATAAGAAAACAAATCCAGATAGGCATTGTGCTTGCATAATAACTGCGTCTATTATCAGATAATCGTATAGGCGAATGGCGTGACATTATTTGGTTCCTTGTGTACTTTATATGTTCAACCTGTATGGGTTTACTTTAGTCATTTCTAAATTGCTACTAGTCACGGTATTTTAGTGGAGAAATTTAATTGTCTTTTTTGGAATAAGCGTGTTTT
>JAOULU010000208.1 GCA_029881855.1 Nitrosomonas sp.
CATATTCTCAGTACGTGGGAGAGCGCCAACTAGCAAGGCGATATCAGCATCTTTAAATGCAATTTTGGGGTTATCTGTAGTGATAATGTTTGTTAACAATGGAAATGCACAGTCGAACAATTCCATTAAGATGCCATCAAACAAGTGTTGTGCATCTGGGATATCAAGTAATTGCAATATGACGGGTTGATCCTTGCCAAGCATGTCACCTGCTGCAATACGAAACAGTAGGCTATAACAAATCTGACCGGTTGAACCAGTAATGGCAATACGAATAGGCGGTTTCATTTTTTCCAATCCTCGAAAGGTCGCCACAAGATTGTAAAGTTTGGCAGTATATGGGGAAAAGTATATAAATTATACTTGTAAACTGGGTATCACGGAAGACCGTGTTTTGTAGAAACTGGCATTAATATAAGCAATGAAACGCTCTAGTTTTACTTATTGCTTTGTTATTTACCAATATTTTTTATAATGTTATGGATGCATAATTTTTTTAGGAAATTGTATTATTTATTAAAAGTTGATACGTTTTTTACAGGTTTGTTGTAACTATAATAAATTTATTATGAATATTTGCTTAATTGGGATTTGTTAGCTAACTATATGTGGCTTATACAATGGCGACAAGTTCTTAGCTTTTTTATGCTGCTAACACTTGTTCCTGTAGATTTGCAGGCTAAAGAATGGTGGATGACAAGCCGTGAATCAGCTGGGCTTGCACCTGATCCTGCGATTACAGAGGAAGCTATTATACAAGTCTATGGTGCGCGTGCTTATGGCTGGCGTGGGTATTTTGGTATTCATACATGGGTCGCAGTAAAACCCACGAATGCAAGAACCTATACGATTTATGAGGTGATTGGCTGGCGTCAGCGCCGCAAAATACCCGTATTAGCCATTTATGAAAACCTGCCTGACAGACGTTGGTACGGCAATATGCCTGCAATCTTGGTTGAAAAGAGAGGCGATGGTGTGGACGCATTGATTGAGCGTATAGATCAAGCGGCGCAAGATTATCCTTATTCAAGGCAATATAGCGTTTGGCCGGGACCAAACTCAAATACGTTTACTGCTTGGATTTCACGTGCTGTGCCTGAATTAGCGCTTGATTTGCCGCCAACTGCGATTGGTAAAGATTATTTGGGTTATCGATTTATTGGATTGCCACCCAGTGGTAACGGCTTGCAATTCTCTGTTTTTGGGTTGCTTAGTGTGTTGGCCAGTGGTGTGGAAGGATTTGAGTTTAATGTGCTTGGTTTAACTTTTGGTATTGATCCTGATCCATGGGCAGTTAAATTGCCGATAGTGGGACGTATTAATTTGACAGAGTAAAGAATGTTATTTTATCAACGAGACTTGAGCTTTTGTTTTTGATTTGTCTGGTTATATTGTTTAATTTATCTTGGGTGTAACCTATAGCAGGTATAATTGATAATTATTCTTATTCATAATATAGTGCCAATTTGTTGATTTATATGTCTGGAAGTTTTGTATGTTTAGAAGTAACTTGAATCGTTTTTTTGTAGCCATCTTTTGTTTTGTTTCCCTATTTGTTATTTATCCTGTTCATGCTGAGCAGGTGATCGTTTATTCGGCGAGAATTGAGCAATTGATAAAACCTATGTTTGATGCTTTTACCAAAGAGACGGGTATTCGGGTTAAATATACAACGGATAAAGAAGGTGCGTTATTTGCACGATTAAAAGCTGAAGGAAAAAATACACCTGCTGATATGTTAATCACAGCAGATGCAGGTAACTTATGGGCTGCTGCGCAGGCTAAACTTTTAAAACCAGTGGACTCAGCAATCCTTAATACTAACATTCCAAGTCATTTACGTGACCCACAAAATGAATGGTTTGGTTTGTCCATACGTGCACGAACACTGGTTTATAACACAAAAAAAATAAAGCCCGATATCCTTTCAACCTATGAGGCCTTAGCTGAGCCCCAATGGAATAAGCAACTATGTTTGCGTACTTCAAAGAAAGTATATAACCAATCATTGGTGGCAATGATGATTGCTGAGTATGGAGAAGCAGAGGCAGAAAAGATTGTGCGAGGCTGGGTGAATAATTTAGCTGTGGATCCTTTATCAGA
This sequence comes from Nitrosomonas sp., assembly GCA_029881855.1. GTDB lineage: Bacteria > Pseudomonadota > Gammaproteobacteria > Burkholderiales > Nitrosomonadaceae > Nitrosomonas. The sequence goes on from JAOULU010000208.1 coordinate 2,104, forward strand.
TGATACTAGAGCAATGGAATTTGTAGCGGCAGGTCGCTGTGATGTGACAATAGTTAATACGTATTATTATGGTCGATTAATGAAAAAAGACCCTACATTACCGTTAGCAATCTTTTGGCCAAACCAAGAAGGTAGTGGTGTTCATGTCAATATTTCTGGTGCTGGGATTACCCGCTATGGTCGTAATTCGCAGGCTGCTATCAAATTATTGGAGTTTCTGTCTTCTGATAAGGCGCAGAACTTGTTTGCTGATGTCAATATGGAATATCCAGTTAACCCAAGAATTAAGCCGGACCCTTTCGTTGCAGCCTGGGGCGACTTTAAACAAAACCCGATGAATATTATGAAAGCAGGTGAGTTACAAACGACCGCGGTAAAATTGATGGACCGGGTAGGTTATCGATAATCAATACTATTGTTGGTTGCGGATAGTAGGGTTGTCAGAAGCAAATTTTATATTTTGTTAAATCTTATCGTATGATTACCAGTTGGCGTTTGTTTCCTTTTCTAATTGCCGCACTGGTTTTGGTGCCGGTGGGTGTTGTGGTAACGTCTTTTCTTACGCCCGCTGATGATATTTGGCATCATATCATTGAAACAACGTTACCACTTTTGTTGGTTAATACTTTTTGGCTTGCTTTAGGTGTTGTAACAGGCACGGTGTTGCTAGGTGTTAGTCTGGCCTGGTTCACAGCAGTTCATGAATTTTCTGGGCGCAAATTCTTTTCTTGGGCGTTATTGTTACCGCTGGCTATGCCCGCTTATGTGACTGCATTTGTGGCATTGGGCTTATTTGATTTTACCGGGCCTATACAAACCACTTTACGCAATTGGTTAGGTGCGGATTTGTTTTGGTTTCCCGATATACGCAGTAGAATGGGCGTCATCATTGTTATGACACTGGCATTTTATCCTTATGTTTATTTGCTAGCGCGTAATGCGTTTTTAAGTCAAGGGAAACGTTCATTAGAAGTTGCCCAGTCACTAGGTCTAAGCCGTACAAAAGGTTTTTTTAAGGTGGTCTTGCCTATGGCACGCCCTTGGATCGCCGGTGGTGCCATGCTGGTTTTGATGGAGACATTGGCTGATTTTGGTACCGTTGCTGTATTTAATTACGATACATTCACTACAGCGATTTATAAAGTTTGGTTTAGCATGTTTTCGTTGTCTGCTGCATCTCAGCTTGCTTCTTTATTAATTATTATTGTTTTTATATTAATTGTTTTGGAGCAACAGTTTCGAGTACACAGGCGTTATGCTGAGAATAAAAAGAGTCAGCGTGCAGATCGTATTCAACTGATTGGCTGGCATAATTGGTTAGTTACTGGTTTTGTCATGACTGTTTTATTCTTAGCATTCGCGTTACCGATTACACAATTATGTATTTGGGCGGTTCAGTCGTTTAGTGATGATTTTGACGCACAGCGTTATCTTGAGTTTCTTTGGCATTCATTGTCACTGTCTGGGCTTGCAGCTTTATTAACTTGTACGGT
>JAOULU010000209.1 GCA_029881855.1 Nitrosomonas sp.
GCAATCGGTGCAATTACAATTACGCAAAATGACTTGTGCTGCTTGTGGCAACCATATTGAAAAGGCACTCAATAAATTGCCTGGTGTGACAGCTAGCGTCAATGTCGCAACAGAAACAGCCAAGATCAGCTTTATTCCCGGCCTAGTCACTGTCGATGATTTAATCGCTGCGGTCATTAATGCGGGCTATGATGCCAGTGAGATTAGCGAGACCAGTCACTCTGAAGAAAAAGCTCGACGTCTGGCAGTTTATCAAGCAGAACTGCGTTTGTTCTGGATTTCAGCCGCGCTTACCTTGCCGATGGTGCTGCAAATGGGCGCTATGTTTACCGGTCATGACATGGAAATTTTACCCCGATGGCTGCAATGGGCTTTGGCCACACCCGTGCAGTTTTGGATTGGTAAACGCTTTTATACGGGTGCTTGGCATGCCTTGCGGGGTGGTGGTGCGAATATGGACGTGCTGGTTGCTTTGGGTACCAGTATGGCCTATTTCTTTAGCGCAGTTGTTACCGCGTTTGCACTGGATCAGCAGCATATTTATTTCGAAGCCAGTGCTGCGATTATTACGCTCGTCCTACTTGGCAAATTAATGGAAGCCCGTGCCAAAGGAAAAACTTCGGAAGCGATTGAAGCGTTGATGCGATTGCAGCCTAAAACAGCGCGTATTGAACGCGATGGTGAGATTGTTGAAGTGCCGGCAGACAGCCTGCAAGTCGGCGATATTTTTATTGTACGTCCTGGTGAGAATCTGCCAGTCGATGGCGTGGTGGTGGAAGGCGCATCCAGTGTCAATGAATCTATGTTGACTGGTGAGAGTTTGCCTGTTAGCAAGCATGAGGGCGCGCAAGTTTTTGCCGCTACGATGAATCAACAAGGCTTGCTCAAATGCCGTGCCACCAGTGTGGGGGCACATACACAATTGGCTGCCATCATCCATCTGGTGGAAGAAGCTCAAGGATCAAAAGCGCCGATTCAACGCATGGCGGATAGTATTTCAGGGATCTTTGTGCCGATTGTGGTGGTAATTAGTGTTTTAACATTAGGGATCACATGGTGGTTGACGGGTGATTTTGTGACTTCACTTATTAATGCTGTGGCAGTGCTGGTGATCGCGTGTCCTTGCGCATTAGGGTTAGCCACACCGACCGCCATTATGGTTGGCACCGGACGTGGCGCACAGGTTGGTGTGCTGGTTAAAAATGCGACTGCATTAGAACACGCAGAAAAAATCCAAACCGTCATTGTCGATAAAACGGGTACATTGACCGAAGGTAAACCAGAAGTTACCGATATGGTTCCCAGTGAGTCAATCAGCACGCAGGACTTGCTTAAAATTGCAGCTTCGTTGGAACAAGGCTCGGAGCACCCGCTCGCTCGTGCGGTGTTGGACAGCGCCCAGAAAGAGAATATTCAAACCCAGCCGATCAAGGACTTTGCTGCCATTACCGGCAGTGGTCTTACAGCTAGTATTGATGGTATATCCTATTTACTCGGCTCCCCTAAGTTTCTCACCAAGCAGGGTGTCAACATTGATGACAAGCAAATTGCCACCTTGCAAGCGGAAGGTAAAACCGTCATTGGTGTTGCTTCAGTTGTGGATGATAGTCCTAAGATATTGGGCTATCTGGCCATTGCAGACCGCCTGCGGGACACTTCCATTAAAGCGGTTGAACGCTTGCAAGCCATGGGTATTGAAGTGGTCATGTTAACGGGTGATAACGCCATTACAGCCGCCGCTATTGCCAAGCGTACCGGCATTACCGAATATCGTGCGGAAGTTTTGCCACAGGATAAAGCCGCAGAAGTCATGGCAATGAAAGCCAGTGGCAAATTCACTGGCATGATTGGTGATGGCATTAACGATGCGCCGGCGCTGGCAGCAGCTGATGTCAGCTTTGCCATTGGCGCAGGCTCGGATGTGGCTATTGAAGCGGCGGATGTGACCTTGATCCGTAATGACTTGATGAGCGTGGCCGATGCCATTTCACTATCCCGTGCCACATTGAAGAAAATTCGCCAGAACCTGTTTTTCGCCTTTGTTTATAATTCGCTGGGTATTCCACTGGCGGCAATTGGCATGTTAAACCCGGTCATTGCTGGGGCGGCTATGGCGATGAGTTCTGTTTCTGTGGTTAGCAATTCGTTATTGCTAAAACGCTGGCGTAACTATTCATCTAACCCTTAAAATTAGCCATTTCGACGTTACAAAACGATCATTTACACCTGTAAACTCACATTTTGTGCCTTGAACTGACAAATTTTAAGGGCAATCTGAATAGTTACATATTGGTAAACTATTTATTAAAATATGCAAACAACACAAATTAAAATTGATGGCATGACCTGTATGGGTTGCGTCAACAGCGTTAAAGCTGTGCTGGAAAAAATATCCGGTGTTAGTCAAGCTGATGTGTCATTAGAACAAGCACAAGCCACCATCCAATATGATGCTAGCGTTACAAGTGAGACGCAATTGAAGCAGGCGATTGAAGATGCGGGGTTTGATGTAATTGACTAACTAGGGGCACCATGAAAAAGCTTAAAAATGAGAATGCATTATTCAAAGAAGCTATGATCGCTGGGGTGAAGTATGCAGAAGATCGTGGTGTGGTCGAATTTGAGCCAACTGATTCGGCCAGTGAAAAACTACTTTATATTTACCGTCTATTGGTACACGATAAAATTATTCAGCCCTTGCCGGAAGACCAAGTTTCTGAAAAATCCTTACGGCATAAATTGGCTATCTGGTATTCCAAACAATTGCCTAAGGACCATCCGTTGTTGAAGTAGTGGGAATGGAACTTGGTGCCTGTGTTTAATAAGGCATCAATGAGAATTTGGTATTGATGAAAATAAAAAAACTGGATCAGCTTCAACTTACGTTAACTAAGATTCTGGTTATCTACCTGATTAGATGATAACGATCTTATGTTAGCATGTGATTTATAAGACAATGCAAAAATAAATGGAAACTGAAATACCAAGTAAAGAATTAAAAGCTAAATTGAAAAATAGATCATGGGTTAGAAAGGTATTTTTTATTTCTGTCCTGGCATTTATTTTAATTTGGTGTGTTGGGGCATTTATTCTGGTTGATGAATTAATAGAGTTAAGAAACTATTTGTTTTATGCGGCGTTATTCGTATGGGTTGTAATATTGGCTAGTGGGCTTTATTTGCATAATGCAAAATGTCCACGGTGTGGTAATAAATATTCTGCTCAACCAAAATGGCCTTATATGTTTAATACTTTTTCACGGAAATGTATTAATTGTGGGCTTAAGCTAGATGGTTCATATATATAATTTAATAAGAAACTTATATCGCTCACTGTAACGCTTCACCTAGCGGCTTCGTGTCCTTTAGCACGGTGTTAGAGCTCAAAAAAGAATGACATATTACTTTGTGAAAGTGCCGAAATTACCGAAAGATGTATCCCATCAAATGGGCGCAGTTGAAGTTGTCGAATATCCAATAAAGGAAGGTGGTGAAGTAAAACCAGGGCAACCTATTGTTATTGTCGAGAATTGGTGGGCTCGAATGGTATTGAAAGCAATCGGTTCTGGATACATGAGCAAAACATTCT
>JAOULU010000210.1 GCA_029881855.1 Nitrosomonas sp.
ACACTGTTTTTTGAAGATGAATTGACCATTCGATATCAAATTCAAGAAATGCTGCATGTTGAAAAGATTTTTCAAGAAATCGAAATTGCTCATGAGCTTGAAACTTATACGCCACTGATACCAGATGGTCATAACTGGAAAGCCACTATGATGATCGAGTATCCCGACCCGATAGAACGCGCTTCCAAACTGGCTAATATGGTCGGTATTGAAGATAAAGTATGGGTGAGAATCGCGGGGTATGAGCCTGTATATGCCATAGCAGACGAAGATCTGGAGCGTGAAACAACCGAAAAAACATCATCAGTACATTTTTTACGTTTCGAGCTCACGCCAGAAATGATTCAAACATTACAGCAAGGCGCTATTTTGAGTATAGGCGTCGAACACCCAGCTTATCAAAGCACAATTGATACCGTTGAGTCCCCATATCGCGACACACTATTAGGCGACTTGACAAAACAATGAAGCTTTTCCTTACCTTCATCTGCATTCTATTTCTAGTTGCCTGTGCGGGTAAAAAAGTTTTTAAAGATGAGTTTGATACTGAAAAATCTTGGGTTGAGCAACAAACACAACTGCCACCTTACCCCAACACAGAAAATCTATTCTCTTTTGATATCGGCCCGATATCCAGTAATCAATACTTAATTGACACTACATCCATCAAAGTTGGTCAAGATGGCGTCATTCGCTTTAGTCTTGTTATCCAGTCTTCTACAGGTGTAATGAACGTCAGTTATGAAGGTATTCGCTGTGAGACCAGTGAACGAAAACTATACGCACTCGGTCGTGACGATAAGACCTGGTCACAACCACGTTTCACGGAATGGCAAAAACTGCAATATGTCCGACAATTTTATGCACAACGTGAGTTAGCCAAAAACTATTTTTGTCCACATAGATATCCCGTCAAAAATTCTGAAAAAGCCATACGTGCTCTAGAAGCAGGTAAGCACCCACATCTACGGCGTTAACTTTATTCTTAGAAGAAGATAATTAAGCTATTAGTTTTACATTAATAATATGCGCGCATATTTTTCTTTACGCTATTTCTCCACACTCAATCATTAATTCTGATCACACCAAAAATTAAATTAATTGGCTAAACCCTATTGTTTTTATGGTAATTAGGGTTCACACTCTCTACGGGGAGAATCTTGTCATCAAGATACACACTCTTTTTTAGGGGCCTCACCCAAGAACAACTCAAATAATCAATAAAATAAGGAAAAATCAAATGAACAAAGGCTTTAGCTTGACACTGCTAGGAGCGGCGGGATTGTTTCTCCTAAGTTTCAGTAGTTGGGTAAGTGCAGAAGCACCGACGGTTATCAGTGAAGCACGTGTAGTTGCACAATATAATTATATTATCCATATCTTGGCCATGCTATTGGTCGGTTTTGGCTTTCTCATGGTATTTGTGCGTAGATATGGATTTGGCGCCATCACCGGCACTTATTTGGTCGTCGCAGTAGGTCTTCCTCTCTACATCATGCTGCGTGCCAATGGCATTTTTGGACATACGCTGTCACCACATTCACTAGATGCCATACTTTTTGCTGAATTGGCGGTCGCAACGGCATTAATTGCTATGGGTGCCATTTTGGGACGTTTGCGCGTTTATCAATATGCGTTACTAACACTACTCCTCGTACCGTTATATTTACTAAATGAGTGGATCGTGCTCGACAATGCATTGGGTTACACCGAGGGCTTCCAAGACACTGCCGGGTCGATTGTTATCCACGCATTCGGTGCTTATTTTGGCTTGGCCGCATCACTCGTGTTAACCACAGCATATCAACGTAGCAAACCAATTGAATCTGATCACACATCTGATCGTTTCGCCATGTTAGGCTCAGTAGTTCTTTGGCTTTTCTGGCCCAGCTTTGCAACAGCACTCGTACCACTGGAAGATATGCCACAAACAGTTGCAAATACCTTGCTTGCACTATCGGGCGCAACCATTGCCACTTATTTCATGAGCAACAAGTTAAACAATGGCAAAACATCCATGGTTGATATGGCAAACGCCGCATTGGCTGGTGGTGTCGCCATCGGATCAGTATGTGACATCGTGTCACCAACTGGTGCATTTGGTATTGGTTTACTGGCTGGCGCTATTTCCGTTATAGGCTATGTTTACCTACTACCTTGGTTAGAAAACAAGTTTAATCTCTACGACACTTGCGGTGTACATAACTTACACGGCATGCCAGGATTATTAGGTGGGTTGAGTGCATTATTAGTTGTACCTGGCGTTGCAGGAGCACAAATGAGCGGCATTGCTATTACAATGGTTATCGCTATCGTTGGCGGCCTTTTTGCAGGTGCCGTTATCAGGGCCACGGGTACCACACGCGAGCCGTATGAAGATAGTGTTGAATTTACACATCTTGCCGGACCAGAAACAGAGAAACTACCTGAACAATTACAAGCACGAGTAGCAGCCTTGGAAGGCAGTGGTGGCGCAACAGCAGCACCACAAACTTCGACAGAATCACCCGAAACAAAAGCTTTGGTGGCTCGCCTGGAGTCTCGCATTTTGGCTTTAGAAAGCGCTGCAGCAAATAAACCGGAATCTTAAGTTTTTAGCTGTAATTAACAACCAGTCATCAGATTGCTGCTGTTTAGTTTCAAGCTTTTTCAAATTTATATGATCTACACTAGAAATTTGATTAATCTTAAAATAAGACGGCAGCAACTGAACTTCTTCTAAGGAAAGAAGACCCGCCTACAGTTTTCACACGCTTAAAGGGCAAATAAGCCGCTTGTCATTTGATGAATGATGCGCTCTAATAATCAATACCACTTATGATACGCCTTTTAGCCAGCACCTCTCATTCTGTAAAACAGGTATTATTATGCAGAAAACCACCCACCCATTTATCAGGATTATTCGTTTAATTCGCCTATTGCTACATGTTATTTCAGGACTGCTTCAGTCCACAATCTACCCGCGTTTTTCTCGTCAAACTCAACGACGCATGATGCAACATTGGGCTAAAGGCTTGCTCAAAACTCTCAATATCAGGTTATATTGCAACGGTGAACCACCCATTTTTGATATACCACGTGTGTTGTTTGCAGCCAATCATGTGTCTTGGTTAGATGTGTGTGCCATGATGGCGGCATGCCCGACACGGTTTGTCGCCAAAGCTGAGATTAGTAGCTGGCCAATTTTAGGCTTATTGTGCCGTAACACAGGCACGTTATTTATAGAACGAGCAAAACGAAGCGATACACTACGTATCAATCAATCCATTGGCGATGTATTGGTAGATGGAGAGCGTGTTACCATTTTTCCAGAAGGCACAACCAGTGACGGCAGTGAACTTAAACATTTCCATGCTTCTTTGTTACAATCTGCAGTAACTACTGACGCACTGATGTATCCCGTGGCTATTTGTTATCGCAATATTGTAGGTGAAATTTGTCAGGACGCAGCTTATACAGACCCATCATTAGTTTTATCGTTAAAACAAATATTAAGACAACCCCGGATAGATGTAACACTAACCTTTAATGCCCCCATTCAATGCAGCGGAAAGAACCGACGCGAATTAGCTCGTTTATCTGAACAA
>JAOULU010000211.1 GCA_029881855.1 Nitrosomonas sp.
CCCGTCATGCCCGTTCATATCATGATCCGCATGATCATCTTCTTCAATAACCGGCACTTCATTGCTTTCAACCACTTTTTTATGTCCATCATGACCGCCATGACCACTATGCCCTGCCTCTACCAAACGCACAGCCAATAGCAAATCGCGAGAATCCCAATCAGATAATTCTATGGTTAGCTGCACTCTGCCAGGTGTTGGTATGTTTGAGCAATATGAGTGTAATGGCGGCAAATCGCCATCAGGCACTTCATAACCGCTAAATGCAATTGGAAACTCACCACCACTAATTGTGCAGCCTCCTGCATCATGATGACCTTCATGAGCTAGCATTAATTGAGCATACGCTGGCAATGCAAGAAACACGGCTAAAATAGCACCACCTAATTTAACAACCCATCTACATCTAGATGCTTCCTTCATAATTTCTCCAATTTCTAATTATTTATGAACCAAAACTAATTATTCATGCATACATGCTCAGCAATTTTGCTCGAACAACTAATCGCAAGATTGTATAACAAATTAATTCATCATTATGATTGAATTAATAATATTCGTTCTTTTGTAAAATAAATTATGTACTTATGACAACTTATACAGATATTCTATATGCATCACAAGGCGCTCACTAAACAGCATTCCCATGCCTAAATAACTCAAACTAACCTAATCTGATAAGCGCTCATCTAACACCTCAACCCAGTGCCTAACAGTTAATTCAGAGCCGCTCTGCAAGTGCATTAAACACCCAATATTCGCCGTAACTATCTGTTCTGGCAGACCTGACTCTAGTGCAGCAACTTTATCTTTCAGCAATTGTTGTGATAAACCAGGCTGGAGAATGGAGTAAGTACCTGCCGAACCGCAGCAAAGGTGAGCATCTGGAACAATAGTTAGATCAAAACCGACGGCAACGAGGGTTTTTTCTGCTAGACCTCTTATTTGTTGGCCATGTTGCAAAGTGCAAGGTGAATGAAAAGCCAGTTTAGTTATTTCGGGCTTCGTCGATTGCTTATTGATTAGCCGCTCAATCTTTTCATGCTCGGCATATAAAATTTCGCTAATATCTTGCGTTAAAGCTGAGACCTTAGCCGCCTTTTTGGCATAATTCGGATCATGGCGCAATAAATGACCATATTCCTTGACCATTACACCACAACCACTAGCTGTCATAACGATAGCTTCAATTTCTTTTTTCTCAACTAAAGGCCACCAAGCATCAATATTGTGACGCATGTAATCTAACCCATCGTGCTGTGCATTGAGGTGAAAGGAAACGGCACCACAACAACCTGCTTTTACTGCCTTGATTAAAGAGATACCCAACTTATCCATCACTCGCGCACTGGCTGCATTGATGTTGGGTGCCATTTCCGGTTGCACGCAGCCATCGAGTACCAGCATTTTGCGTTTATGTTGCACTGTAGGCCATACTGCATTGGATGAAACTCTTTTTGGTGGAATTTTATTTTTTAAGCTATGCGGTAACAATGGACGAAGTATCTGGCCTATTTTAAATAGGGGTGAAAATATACCGGGGTTAGGCAATATCTTGCGCAAGGTATAACGTACGGCATTTGTTGAGCTATCACGTAGCGCCTGCTTTTCAAGTAAACCACGACTGATGTCCAACAAAGCGCCGTATCGCACACCTGATGGGCAAGTGGATTCGCAAGCACGACAAGTTAAGCAACGATCAAGGTGCAGCTGTGTTTTTTGCGTAGCTGGCTGACCTTCTAACATTTGCTTCATCAAATAAATACGCCCTCGTGGGCTATCTAACTCGTCGCCTAGAATTTGATAAGTTGGGCAAGTAGCCAGACAAAAACCACAATGTACGCAGCTACGCAAGATAGCATCGGCTTCTTGCCCTTCTGGGGTATTTTTGATGAAATCTGCGAGGTTTGTTTGCATTTAAAACTCAGGGTACAGCCGGCCAGGATTGAAAATACCTGCCGGGTCAAACTTTTGTTTTAGTAACTGATGAATGCTCATCATACCGGGATCGAGTGGGTGAAACACTTGGGCGCGTACATTATCACCGCGAAATAGCGTAGCATGGCCACCGGCAGCTTTTGCCGCTTTGCGTATGGTTTCAGCATCTACTGTTTCATCACAAACCAACCAACGTAATGCACCGTTCCACTCCATTAATTGCTGTCCCGGCAAAGACAAAGGCGGCGCAGTTGATTTGATAGATAAACGCCATAAATTTTGATCCGCTTTAAAAAAAACATGGGTTTGTTCTCGCACCGAATGCCAGAACGCTGGCCCATCGGCTAACACTTCACCGCCCAATTTTGCATGTGCCGCATGAACAGCTGGCTCGGCACCAGAAAGCCTTAACGCCAACTCGCCTTCACAAAAACAACTGGCGGAAATTGGCAAGGGTTGGCCTGCCCATTGATTCATTTTCTTAATGGCTTCGGCTTCCGGCATGGATAGTCGCAATGTTAATTCAACAGATGGTAGCGGCAACACTTTAAGCGACACTTCGAGCAATACACCCAGTGTTCCCATCGCGCCTACCATCAAGCGAGAAACATCATAACCTGCGACATTTTTCATCACTTGCCCACCAAAATGCAAATCGCCACCCTTGCCGTCAAGCAATCTGACACCCAACACGAAATCCCGAACCGAACCAGTAGTGGCACGACGTGGGCCGGAAAGCCCTGCGGCCACACAACCACCTAATGTAGCATTCTCACCAAAATAAGGCGGCTCAAATGGCAGCATTTGGCCACGCTGATTCAGCGTAGCTTCGATATCGGCAAGACGTGTTCCAGCCCGTGCCGTTACAACTAACTCGGTGGGTTCATAATCAACAATCCCGTTGTAGGCTGTTGTATCCAGTACATCATAACTTCCCTTAGCAAGGGGGTTACCATAAAAATCTTTACTGCCACCACCACGTATCTGTAGTGGCTTTTTGTTCTCAACTGCCGCTTGAATGGCGGCTTGATACTGTTCAATGAGGTTTTGCATAAGTGCTAAAATCTCGGCAATTCAGGAAATTTCTCTTCACCCGAATGCACATGCATGGCACCTAATTCTGCGCAACGACGTAAAGTGGGTATGGCTTTGCCGGGGTTTAATAGGCCCTCTGGATCAAACGCAGCTTTGACTGCATGAAACATTTCTAACTCATCACTTTGAAACTGCGAACACATCTGATTAATTTTCTCCATCCCTACGCCATGCTCACCTGTAATTGTGCCGCCAGCATGAATACACATTTCCAGTATTTTCCCGCCAAACTCCTCTGTTTTTTCAAGCTCACCCGGTCTGTTCGCATCATATAAAATCAATGGGTGCAAATTACCATCCCCAGCGTGAAATACATTCATACATCGCAACCCATACTCTTCAGAAAGCTGCCCAATACCACGCAACACATCGGCAAGATGCTTGCGTGGGATGGTGCCATCCATGCAATAATAATCCGGAGATACTCTACCAGCCGCTGGGAATGCAGCTTTACGCCCAGCCCAAAAACTTAGCCGCTCCGCATCATTACGCGACAAACTTACATTTGTTGCACCGCTTTCTTTCATAATAGTATTAATACGT
>JAOULU010000212.1 GCA_029881855.1 Nitrosomonas sp.
GTTTAATTCATCGCCATGAATTGCTGCGGTTAAACAAAGTACAGGGCCGGTTCTGGCGCCGTTAACCACCAATACTGGCGTGGGCAGTGTAAGATCATCTAAACCTTGGTTTGGTTGCCAAAACAGTCGTTCAGTTTTTGCTGGTGGAACTATCGTGTTGAGTAGTTGCAGTGGTTTTTGAGGCTGTTTATTTTGATGATCAATCTTAAGTAGATCAGTTATTTCACCGGTTAACAGCGGTATATTGTCTGCTGCTGTATTTAAATTGATTATAGGATCATGTTCGGTACTATCAAAGGTTTGATGTGCAAACCCATCAAGTGTTATCAGTAGCAGTAGTAGGCCGATAATACGTGTATACATTTTTTGATTTTAGTACTCAACAATCATTATTTTGATATGAGTATTAACGTCAAAAAACGCAATTAATTTAACTTTCTAATAAGAGAAAATGATTGTAATAAAACAATCTTCATGGCTTTTATGAAATAATGCCATTAATTTACATGAGCTTATGCAGGCCAGTTAATTCTTTATATAAATTTGAATATAATGAAGGTAAATAGCATTCTTGTATGGGTTGGGTTATTTATTATCCAAACCTTACAATTTTTCAGTGCTATCTTCAGTGTTATCTGTAGGTGGCTGAATGCCTTTGAAGATTACGGTGAAGGATGTTCCTAAACCAGGCTCGCTAGTTACTTTAATTTGTAATTTATTGTTTTCAGCAGCAATCTTTACAATTGATAAGCCAATGCCGCTGGAGGCTTTATTGTGTAATGCCGCTCTTGGCGAATAGAAGTACTCGTTGAAGATATTGGGTAGATCTTTATGCTCAATACCAATGCCATGATCAGTAATAATGAGGCTAGCGCTTGAATTAGCCCAATCTATTTGGGTTGTAATTTCAACACAGGTATTGTCATGAGAGTAGGTGATGGCGTTGGCTATAATGTTTTCTAGAAGTATTTCTAGTTGATCAGGAATGCCTCGATAAATGAAGTTTTCTAATGAAACATTCAGTGTGATGTGTTTGGCATTGGCGACTGGAATTAGTTTGTCAATACAATTTTGTAGTGTTTGCTTGATATCAATAGATTTTAGAGCGGCAGTATCCAGACAAGTTTCTTTTAGACGTTGTAGCCGCAGTAAATCTAAAATTAGACCCGACATGCTTTTAGCTCGGCGATCAATTTTTACCAGTGTTTTTTTGGTTTCTTCTGAGGATTCTCCACAATAGCCCGCATTAATTAAATTAATCTTGCTGCGTATGGCATCTAGTGGTGACTTAAGCTGATGTGTCATAAGCACAGCGTACCGATCTTTTTCTTCTTGTGCCTGGTTGATTTGGTTATAGGCGTCTAGCAGATGGTGTTCATGTGTGCGTACAACTAATGCAAGTCTTGAAACTACATACCAGACGATAATAAATAAAATATCTAACGCAAACATCCATAACAAAATATTATTTTGATGCTTGCTATCTTTTAAAGCGAAATCAGGGTCAACTAATATTGATGATCCTGAAACTGGAATAATTAATGTGCTTTCAAGTAATAATACAATCGTATACATAATGCACACCAGTATCGTAACCATTAAGCTTTCCAACGTGGAAAAGAAGATGCAAGCTAATGCAATGTGTAATACATAAAAGAATGACGCCGGTGTAGCGGTGCTGCCGACGTAATGCACGACGACGGACAAGCAGAGTAAATCAATGATAATTTGCACCCATAGATTGATGGATGGAGAATTAAATTTACTGGGCTTGCAGTAATTTAATGCATATAAATAGGCAAAATTTGCGGCACTTAATACCAGAACAATGGCAATAGGCCAGTTTTGATGTTCAATGACGTCAAATTGCATCAGTGTATCAGGAATCAATATGGCACATATTTTGAGAAGGACTAATGCGCCAATAACACCCCATCGGATAACAATAAACCAGCGGATATTGCCGATTAAGATTTCATCACTGAGCTTGAGCCTGCTTCCTTTTATACGAGGTATTACAGACGGATTACTCGGGTCATGCCAGGAGAACTCGGAGCTTGCCATAGATTTTTAAGTTGTTTCAGCACTTCCTAAGCGCTCATTAATTGTCGCTAAAAGGCTCTTTGGTTCAACTGGTTTTTCAAGAATACATACCCACTCATGCGACCCATCCTCAAAATAAGGTTTAATCATGTCACCCAGAGACGTCAGGAAAATCGCGTGCATCTCTGGAAAACGTTTGTGGATATGTGCGTAGGTTGTGAGTCCGGAATCCATTGATTCACACATCACATCAAGAATAGCTAAATCAGGCAGATTAGTTGTATCTTGTAGTGAATCAAGAAAATCTTGCATTGTGAGATAACTGTCCACTTCATAGCCGTGTTTTTTCAACACACGTGCAACAGCATCGCGAATATCTGAATCGTCGTCGACATGTGCAATTTTACGTGTCATACGAACCTCCCCTTAATTATAATTTTTATAATTGTGGTTAATCGCAGATTAAATGTTAACGACTGAATTGGCTGATATAACGAGGTCGCCGGCCAATCCCCATTAGCCTATCTCGCTGAAGCCAACCCAGTGCAGGCTAACATTTTTTATTGCGATAACCCTTTTTAGTTTATTGTTGTTTTATAGTGGAATATACACCTTGGGATTCCTGGTGGGCAAGGTATTTCTCTTAGGGTTGATTAGTTTATGAAATAGATGCAAAGTGTTCGATCAAATAAAGGCCGCCCACGCCACCGAAAGGCATCGCTATTGCGCGTATAACTGGGTGGTGTGTTAATGGTGAGAAAGGGCCTTTATTTAATGTATTGATTTCATCGGCTAAAAGTTTGATGCGTGATGCTGATTCAGTAAGTTCATTATCAGTGCGAGTATTTTCCTTGTTGGACTCGTTAGTTAGTGCTTGCCAATAATGATTATCTAATCTTTCTAAAATATGGCTTCTGGCTTTTTTAGCCGCCCCTCTTAGTCTAATCACGCTACTGATCGCAATGAGTGAAGTACAGGCGATAATGATTTCAACAGGTATCGGAACATGCCAATTATCGAAGTAATAACTACGCGATAAAATCATCAAAAATAAGATAAAGAAAGGGAAAAAAACCAGCTTATCGATTACATTAGAACGCTTGATAATAAAATCAAGTAAAATTTTGTCAGCGGCAATTTCTTTTGTGATGGCATATTTTGTGCAATATGATTCTACAAGTCTATTTGGCCATATGATTTTGTTGTTTGTTAGTAGCCAAATTAACCGATCATTTAAGCGTGTTACATCAACAATCATAAAGATAAGAAGCAGGTACACGAATACTGATGAGACTAAAATACTGCTGCTGGCGTAGTAACTAAAGCCACCTCGATATGGAATACTTGGAAACTCGAAAAGTTGACCTAAATATAAAGCAAAAATACACATTGAATATAAAGAAAACAGCAATAAAACTCTTGCGCAACACTTGGTAAGTGACAAATAGCGCATCCATAAGTGTTCGAATTGTATTGCGTGCTCTTTTCTCTTATTTTTCCCCCATAAGTTTATAAACA
>JAOULU010000213.1 GCA_029881855.1 Nitrosomonas sp.
GATCAATATTTGGGGTGCTGATCATCACGGTTATATTGCACGGGTAAAAGGTGCGTTGAAAGCTTTAGGGCTGAGCCCAAAAAAACTGGAAATTGTATTAGTGCAGTTTGCAGTACTTTATCGAGATGGAAAAAAAGCGCCCATGTCTACTCGTTCGGGAGAATTTGTAACCTTGCGTGAGTTGCGCCAAGAAGTTGGTAAAGATGCCGCACGATTTTTTTATGTGATGCGTAAGAGTGACCAGCACCTAGACTTTGATTTGGATTTAGCTAAATCGCAAAGTAATGAGAATCCGGTGTATTACATTCAGTATGCGCACGCACGTGTTTGTAGTGTTCTAGCGCAATGGGATGATGGAGATCTTACAGTGCTAACAGATGCCAATGTGGAAACATTGACGGATTCGGCAGAATTGGCATTACTACAAAAATTAATAGATTTTCCTGATACTGTAGAAGCTGCGGCAAAAGAATTCGCCCCGCATCTCATTGCTTTTTATCTCAAAGAATTGGCGAGTGAATTTCATAGTTACTATAATTCAACCCGCTTTTTAGTACCTGAACTTCCGCTGCGTCATGCTCGTTTACTATTAATTGTTTGTATTCAACAAGTATTATGTAATGGGTTAAATTTATTGGGTGTCAGTGCACCAGAGAAAATGTGATAAATTATATTCGAGGATGTTCATGAGTCGAGATTATAAGACCCGTAAACCGTCTAAAGCTAAAAAGCATAATGGTTCATTGATTGGCGGGGTTTTGATTGGTTATACACTGGGCTTGGTGAGTGCAATTGCAGTGTGGATGTATTTGGAACAGGCGCCAAGTCCCTTTGTACCAGAAGAGACCGCGCACTTGGATAAAAATAATGATATTCAATTGGCCGAAACACAAACAGCAAAAGCTGGGGTTCCAGAAGAAGAAGTTGCTGAGGTTGAAGAAAAACCGCAGTTTGATTTTTATAAAATCTTACCAGGCATTGAAGAGCCTTTGACGGAAGAAGCATTCACTAAGGCTGTTGAACAGCCCAAGGCACCACCGAATAGATTAGCTGTACCTAGTAAGCCTGCTAATAATCTAGAGCGTAATAATACTTTGCTAGAAAGTGTTTCATCTGAAAAATATTTTCTCCAAGTTGGGTCATTTAGGAAAACATATGAAGCAGAGAATATGAAGGCACGACTTGCGTTACTTGGGATTGTCGCGTCTGTTCAAACTGCTGACTTATTAGAAAAGGGAATTTGGCATAGAGTGAGAGTTGGCCCTTTCACTCAAAGATCTGAAGTTGATAAGGTACGCGCATCTCTACAGGATAATGGAATAGAGATTCATTTCATTAAAGTGCGTAATAACAGTTAATAATGACACGCTTACTGAGCGTTATCACTAGCGCAACGATTTTGTGTTTAATTACTTTTCAAAGGAGAAAGGATGATTGCCAATAAATTTTTCACAGCAATTTTAGTACTGTTCTGTTTTGGGTTGGCTAGCTTATCAAATTCACACGCGGAAATTGTTGAAGGAAGAGATTACACTGTCTTAACAAATCCACAGCCGACATTGAAGGATGACAGTATCGAAGTTATAGAATTTTTTTGGTACGGTTGCCCTCACTGCAACCATTTACATCCGCATATTAAAGCATGGTTAGAAACTATTCCTGATGATGTCTATTTCAGTTTTATACCGGGAATTCTGCGTAGTAACTGGGTGTCTGGTGCTAAAATATTTTATGCTATGGCTACCATGGGTGCGACGGAGATTCTACATGACAGAGTATATGACGCCATACACCGTGACAAGATCAATCTTGCTAATGAATCAGTGTTATTCGATTGGGTGGAAAAACAAGGCGTAGAACGAGAGAAGTTTGAGAATGCTTATAAATCCTTTGCTGTACAAAATCATGTCGCAAAATCTACACAAATGACCCGGCAATATCAGCTAACCGGTGTGCCTGCGCTCGTTATAGATGGCCGCTATATGACCAGTGGTAAGAGAGGCGGTACACCACAAGAAACGATTATGATACTGGAGAAAATAATCGATAAAGTGCGCAAGGAAAGAAACCAATAAATAACAATGCGGATTCTGGCTCTATATAGTTTCAATTCACCATTGTAATCATAGTTAATATGACAAATGAAAAGATTATTTTTGGCGCAGGTTGCTTTTGGGGTGTAGAAGCTGCTTTTCGCCGTCTTGAAGGGATTGTAGATACTGCCTGTGGGTATACTGGTGGACAGACTGAAGAGCCTACTTATGAGACGGTTTGTTCGGGTATGACAGGTCATATAGAAGTAGTGAAAGTCGTGTTTGATCCTCTCGAGATTACACTTGAAACACTGCTCGATCATTTTTGGCATTGCCATGATCCGACATCTAAAGATAAGCAAGGTGGAGATATTGGTTCACAGTATCGTTCTGTGATTTTTTATTTTTCACCGAACCAAGCGGTTGTGGCGAAACTGTCTTTGCAGGCGCTGCAACAAAGCAACCAGTTGCAAGCTACTGTTGTAACAGAAGTATTACCTGCCACAAGATTTTATTTGGCTGAAGAATACCATCAACGTTATTTTGAAAAACATGGGCTAGGGTCACATTAGTATTAATTATCTGTTGTTTTTGTCGATAATTAGTAATGACTAACGGTAAATGACCGTTTCATTTACTATCATGCAAGCTTTTTTAAACTTACTGCAAGTTAAATTTGTAAACCACCTAACCAAATTGAATTGTAATGGCATTAACTCAAAACCTTAATAAAGAACCTGCCACAGGTTCAGATAGCTCTTTTTCTGAAAGTGATGACACACGTTCAGAAAAAGATAAATTATTGGAGGCTCTCCATAACGACCCTGATCTTCCTGCATTAGGTAGTTCAATATCACGTATTGTGCAATTGTCTTCCTCAGATGAAGAGTCCATACGGAAACTTGCTTATTATGTTTTATCAGATGTTTCACTGACACAAAAGATTTTACGTTTATCTAATTCCGTATCTTTTCGCGCATCATCCAATAAAATAGTTACCAGTATTACTAAAGCGATTTTCTTACTGGGTTTTAATACGGTTAAAACTTGTGCATTGGCATTGCTTTTAGTTGAAGGAATGTCAGGTAAAAAGGCTGAATCTGTACGTATAGAACTCATTCAAGCATTGGCTGCCAGCATGGTTGGTCGTGAACTTGCAAAACATAGCTACTTCCAGGATGCGGAAGAAATCGCGGTTGCTGCTTTGTTTAAAAATATCGGGCGTGTGTTACTGGCTGCATATAACAATGATTTGTATCAGGAAATGATGGCGCTCATTAAGAAAGGTTCTCATACACCTGCACAGGCTTCGATGCAGGTATTGAATTTTAGTCTTGACAGGTTTGCCGAAGTTATTCTAGAGGAATGGGAAATTCCGCCAAGTATCATACAGGCATTGAAAGTGACGCCGGGGCCATTGAGAGCACCTAAGAGTCGTCAGGAATGGATGCAGCAAGCGGCTGAATTAAGTTGTAGTGCGGTTCCTCTTATTTTCCCAATAGATGAA
>JAOULU010000214.1 GCA_029881855.1 Nitrosomonas sp.
ACTATAGTGCACACATACCAAGTAAAAACTAATATCACTTAACTTGTAGGAGAAAATTATGGATACGATGACTTTTCTAGTAAACGGCACAGAAACTGGCCACAATGATTCAGCAGCATGGGTAACTGTTACTGCGGCAGAAAACGGAGTGCTTGTATTAAAAGTTGCGCAATCCGGCACAATGGGGAAATTATGTGGCGTCTTTTTTGACGTACATGACGCGGAAATTCTCGGAACGCTGATCGTCAACTCAGAATCCAGGGCTCTTCTTACCAACCAAGACGCGCTAAGTCACTCTCTCAATGGTACTGACAATGGGCCTGTGATTGCAGACGAGCATTACAATACAACTGAAAACTGTGATGTTGGTGTAAAAATCGATGAAACTCGTGTCAGCAGAAAAGATGTGCGCAGCTATAGTTTCACATTACGCAGTACTAAACGTGAACTTGCCCTCAGCGACTTCTCTAACATACGGCTTGATTATGCTGGTTCTGTCAATAACGACGATAATGACACCGACACATGCGCCAGCTTTGATCATAGTCACAACTGGGTTTATATGTGTCTATAAACACTGCTACTCTTAAATAGCCGAATGGCTATTTAAGTTGTAACAGGCTCCTCAGCTTGATTCAGATGAAGACGGTAACCGTAACCATACACCGTCAAAAGATCCCAGCCATTCTGTGGAGAGAGCTTAAGCTTACGGCGAATCCGACTAATATACCGATTCCAAAGTATTAACATCACCCCAAGAATTTGCTTTAGTTTTGGGATTCAGTCAGTATTTCAGAGCATAATGGTTTAATGTTTTACTGACGGATATTCTGATCTATTGGGATTTTAAGGGTAAAGATGGGTGATGAGGTACACATTCCCGACGCGGCTGAGCGTCGTTGCGCACTGGATCCGAGTCAATCGTTTATCGTGCAGGCGCCAGCGGGATCAGGTAAAACGGGGCTTTTGATTCAGCGCTACCTTAGGTTGCTGGCAACTGTTGATGCGCCCGAGGAGATTGTGGCAATCACTTTCACTCGTAAAGCGGCTGCTGAGATGCGTGAGCGTGTATTGGATGCGTTAGAAGCCGCTAAGATATCGGCGATTGCAGATAAAACTTATAGCGCTTACGAAAAATTAACGCGTAAATTATCCAAGGCTGTTTTACAGCGAGATCAACAGCAAAATTGGCGAATTGCTGAGAATCCGGTGCGGTTACGTATTCAAACGATTGATTCGTTATGCGCATCATTAACACGACAGATGCCCATGTTGTCGAAATTTGGTGCGCAGCCTGAGACTGTCGAAGATAGTTCTGAGTTTTATCTTGAGGCGGCGCGGGCAACTATTGCGTTAGTGGAGCAAAACGATGCGGTGGCGCATGATGTTGAGCGGCTACTTGAGCATTTGGACAACGATATGGCGCGTATCGAGACATTGTTGTCAGAAATGCTTGCGCGCCGCGATCATTGGTTGCGCCATATGCATGGAAAGACGCGTGATGAATTGGAGTTAGCGTTAAAAAACGCGCGTGGTAGTGCATTACAGAACCTCTCTGATTTATTTCCACAAGCAATGCAAGATGAATTGCTGCAATTGCTCCGTTATGCTGCCGCCAATCTTATTGCTAAAGATTCATCCTCCCCTATTACTGCTTGTGATGGTTTGACTACGTTACCGCATCATGTTGAGCATTGGCATGGTGTTGCCGAGTTGTTTCTGACAAAAGATGGTGAGTGGCGTAAAGCAATAAATATCAACCAAGGTTTTCCGCCAGGTAAAACAAAGGCCGAGAAGGACATGGCTGCGGCATGGAAGCATCGCATTACAACATGCATAGAAACGCTCAGATCAGAGCATGGTTTATGTCAAGCGTTGCATGAGGTGCGTCAATTACCACCACCGGAATATACCGACAAGCAATGGGAAATATTAGGTGCGATCACTAGATTGTTGCCACTTGCAGTTGCACAACTAAAAATAATTTTTCAAGCAAGTGGCAAAGTGGATTTTACAGAAGTTGCGCAAGGTGCATTACACGCATTGGGTGACCCTGAAATGCCAACGGATCTTGCGTTGGCTTTGGATTACCGAATTAAGCATTTATTGATCGATGAATTTCAGGACACCTCAATCAGTCAATATAAATTGATTGAGCAGCTTGTTGCAGGCTGGGAAGAAGGTGACGGGCATAGCTTGTTTGCCGTGGGTGATCCGATGCAGTCTATTTATCGATTCCGTGAAGCGGAAGTCGGATTGTTTTTGCAAGCCCGCAAGGTGGGTATTGGAAATCTTGTTTTGCAACCAATTACACTCAGTGCAAATTTCCGGTCACAACGGGGCATTATCGACTGGGTTAATACAACTTTTGCGACAGTGATGCCTGTTAAAGAAGATATTGCAACGGGTGCGGTGACATATACGCCTTCAGTGGCAACGCATGCCGTGTTGGATGAGTGTGCCGTGACTGTTTGCCCATTTGTTGAAAAAGATCAAGTTGCAGAAGCTGAAAAGGTTGTTGAAATTATTTTACAGTCACAACGCAAAAACGCATCAGACTCAATAGCAATTTTGGTGCGTAATCGTAGTCATTTAAACGAAATTGTTGTGAAGATAAAAGAAGCTAATTTACGTTTTCGCGCAGTTGAAATTGAATCTTTGGGTCAGAAGCCCGTAGTACAAGACCTTTTGGCGCTTACGCGCGCATTAATCAATCTAGCAGACCGTTTGGCTTGGCTAGCAATATTACGTGCGCCGTGGTGTGGTTTGACGCTTGCTGATTTGCAAGTATTGACATTAAATTGCCATCAAGAAAGTGACGGCAATTTTGTTAAAAAAGATTCGACGATATGGGCATCACTCAGTGACGAAAGTAATTGGCGAGCCGTTTCTATCGATGGACAAAAGCGATTAAGCCGAGTGCGAGAGATACTGGTGTTTTGTGTTTCGAATCGTAATCGCCGGTCGCTACGTGTAACCGTTGAAGCAGCATGGCAAGCATTGGGTGGGCCAGCATGTATAGATGACTCTGCGCAAACTGATGCAATGCTTTATCTGGATTATCTAGAAAAGCATGAGGATGCGGGACAAATTGCAAATATCAGTGGATTTGAGAAAGGGTTAACCAAGCTTTATGCATCACCAGACTTAGATGCGCAAGATAGCTTACAGATTATGACAGTCCACAAAGCAAAAGGCCTAGAGTTTGATACGGTGATAGTGCCAGGATTGGACCGTAAGCCGCGTAATAATGACAAGCAATTACTTAAATGGATGGAGCGCCCCATTATTGAAAATAATGTAGGTGAAGCTGACTTGTTATTAGCGCCGATTCAAGAAACAGGTATCGAAGAAAATTCAATATACAAATGGATAGAGAAACTGGATTCTGAAAAAGAATTGTTTGAGGTGGAGCGTTTGCTTTATGTTGCAGCAACACGAGCAAAAAAGTTCTTATATTTGTTAGGGGCGGTAAATTTGATAACAAATAAAGATGGCAGCATTGCTTGTGGGTCGCCAGCAGTAAATTCATTATTG
>JAOULU010000215.1 GCA_029881855.1 Nitrosomonas sp.
GAAGTTATTTTAGAGGAATGGGAAATACCGCCAAGTATCATACAGGCATTGAAAGTGACGCCGGGGCCATTGAGAGCACCTAAGAGTCGTCAGGAATGGATGCAGCAAGCGGCTGAATTAAGTTGTAGTGCGGTCCCTCTTATTTTCCCAATAGATGAACCAGATGAAGTGGATTTGGAAGGTAAATTGCTAGCACGCTTTGGTCAAGCGCTTAACTTAGACCAATCTAAGTTTGAGGTGTTAATAGCTGAAGCTGCTGACGAAACACGAGCACTTGGTGCTAATGCAAGACTGATATCTGATGATAAAAACAGAGTAATCAGTATGGACTCGGCAAATTTTGAGTCGGATGTGGAGGCTGCAGAAGATATTTTAGGAGACTTAGTTTTTGGAAGTGAAGATCCTGGTAATACGGAAATTACGCAGCGTCATCCAAGTGGTAAGCCATTTAATGCTGATGTGTTGTTATTGTCCGGAGTTCAGGATGTTGCTGAAGTCATGGCCGCAGGTGAATACAAGCTTAATGATTTGGTTATGCTGGTTCTGGAGACGCTCTATAATAGCCTAGGTTTTCGTTATATTACACTTTGTATGCGAGACACTAAAACTAACCAATATCGTGCACGTAGCTCATTGGGGCAAAATAATGCGCAGTACCAGAAAGGTTTTGTTTTTTCGGCTGTACTAGCCGACGATTTATTTTGTCTATCAATGGAAAGAAATGTTGATCTGCTCATTTCAGATGCTACTGTAAAGAAGGTTCAAAATTTGAAACCACAGTGGCATATTGATTTGTTGCCAGATGCAAACAGTTTTATGGTGTTACCGTTAGTGATTAACACAAGGCCGATTGGTTTTTTCTACGCAGACCGTCAACATAAAGCACTTGAAGGTGTCACATCCGAAGAGATGAGGCTGATTAAGACATTAAAAGGGCAAATACTTACCGCTTTAAATCCAAAATAAAAGATGACTATAAATACAGGCTGTTTATTTATTATTAGCGCGCCATCTGGAACAGGAAAGACCAGTCTTGTTCGCGCCTTACTTAAAACCGATCAAAATATCAAATTATCTGTTTCACATACCTCACGCCCACCACGTACAGAAGAGACGAATGGACGTGATTATCATTTTGTGAGCGAAGAGGTATTTAGACAAATGTTGTCACGTGGTGAGTTTCTTGAAAGTGCAGAGGTGTACGGCAATTTATATGGGACTTCTCAGAAATGGATCAATGAAACCATGAAGGCCGGTCATGATATATTGCTCGAAATAGATTGCCAGGGTGCAACTCAAGTACGAAAAATTTTCCCCCAAGCTGTTGGGATTTTTATTTTGCCACCATCCCTGGAGGCGCTTGCGACACGATTAGAAGCACGTGGGCAAGATGATTCGGAAGTCATACAAAAGAGACTTATCGCAGCCAGTGAAGAAGTTAGCCATATATGCGAGTTTGATTATGTTATTATCAACGCTGAGCTAGAAGAAGCAATACGCGACCTTATTTGTATTGTAAGAGCAGAGCATTTAAAAAAAGAGCGTCAGCTTGCTAATCACCACGCATTGATTACTCAGCTTGGGTAATAGATGTTTCCCTAAATTTATAAGGTGGTTAACAGTGCACAATTACGTTGTAGCTCGCGCCACAATTTTTTCTTCAAATCGTTACTAAATAGAGGCAAATTCCATGGCACGTATTACCGTAGATGATTGTTTAAAAAGAATTCCTAACAGGTTTGATATGACCTTAGCTGCGACAACCAGAGCAAGGCAGCTCGCAGTTGGTTCAACGCCTATGGTGGAACCTGCTCGTGACAAACCTACTGTAATAGCCCTGCGCGAGTTAGCCCAAGGTAAAATAGATATTGATATTTTAAATCCTAAGAATTTGTAATTTTAGCCAAGTTTCTTGAAGTGCTTCAGTGTGCAGTTGTTACCAGGGATTGGTGATTCAGTATGAAGCAGTTGGTTTCCTCAAGGTAAATCTATTTTATTATTCCTATTTGGTAAATAATTGCCTACATAATTAACTATATCAATGCCTGAAGCAGAAATTCTGTTTTCCGAAATATCTAAATATCTTAAACAAGAAGATATTTCTCAGCTTAAAAGTGCCTATGAATTTGGTCAAGGTGCACATTTCGGACAATTTCGCAAGTCTGGTGAACCATACATTTCCCACCCTTTAGCCGTTGCTAGCATTCTCGTTAAATTACGTCTTGATGCGCCCACGTTAACAGCTGCTTTATTGCATGACGTCGTTGAAGACACGCATATTTCTAATGCTGAAATTAGTGAGCGATTTGGTCAGTCAGTGGCCGAGTTGGTCGATGGTGTTTCCAAGCTGGATAAAATTGAGTTTCAAACACAAGCTGAAGCGCAGGCAGGGAATTTCCGTAAAATGTTTTTGGCAATGGCGCGAGATGTACGTGTCATACTGATTAAGTTGGCGGATCGCTTGCATAATATGCAAACACTACAGGTTATGCGGCCTGAGAAACAACGTAGTATCGCTCGTGAGACACTGGAAATCTATGCGCCCATCGCGCACCGCCTGGGGCTAAATAATATATACCAAGAATTATTGGAATTGGGTTTTCGTTATTCTTATCCCATCCGCTACAAAGTTCTGGTTAAAGCGACCAAAGCAGCACGGGGGAATCGTCGGGAAGTTGTAGGGAAAATTCTTGATGCGATAAAGACCAAGCTAAAAGAAGCTAAGCTTGATGCCAGAGTAAGTGGGCGCGAAAAACATCTCTATAGTATTTATAATAAGATGGTTGAGAAACACTTAACGTTTTCAGAAGTCCTGGATATTTATGGGTTTCGTGTGATTGTTGAGGATGTTCCGTCTTGTTATGTTGCATTAGGTACGCTGCATAGTTTGTATAAACCCATTCCTGGTAAATTCAAAGATTACATTGCTATTCCTAAAGCAAATGGCTATCAGTCTTTGCACAATACGCTACTTGGCCCATTCGGTATACCCATAGAAATACAGATTCGTACGGTAGAAATGCACCGAATAGCTGAAAATGGTGTCGCCTCACATTGGTTATACAAAAGCTCAGATGCCGATTTGAATGATCTGAACATGAAAACAAATCAATGGTTGCAAAGCTTGCTAGAGACATTGAGCGATACTACCGACTCATTAGAGTTTCTTGAGCATCTAAAGATTGATTTGTTCCCCGGCGAGGTTTATGTATTTACACCTCAAGGAAAGATTTTAACTTTGCCAAGAGGGGCAACAGCTGTTGATTTTGCCTATGCGGTGCATTCGGATATCGGTAATTGTTGTGTGGCCGCAAAAATCAATGGTGACAGTGCGCCTTTACGCAGCAAACTTAAAAGTGGTGACCGTGTTGAGATCTTCACAGCCCCTTATGCGAAACCAAACCCTTCTTGGTTAAGTTATGTGGCGACAGGTAGGGCGCGCTCACATATTCGTCATTTTCTTAAGACTATTCAGTATGATGAATCCGTTAAATTAGGCGAGCGTATGCTTAATCAAGCGTTGTTGTCATT
>JAOULU010000216.1 GCA_029881855.1 Nitrosomonas sp.
CGCCCTGGAAAAACCTATGGTCGTCGCTTACTTGGGACCAAGTGGCACTTTCTCGGAAGAAGCTGCTATCAAACGTTTTGGTCATGCGATCTCCACCCAAGCTTGTGATTCAATTGATGACGTTTTCCATAAAGTAGTGTCAGGAGCGGCTAATTACGGTGTTGTACCGGTAGAGAACTCTTCTGAGGGTGCTATTGGCAGAACAATGGATTTGCTGTTACAAACACCACCTACAATTACTGTTTGCGGTGAAATTTTGTTACCTGTTCATCAATTTCTGATGGCACAGCAAACCGAGCTATCAAAAATCAACAAAATCTATTCTCACCCGCAATCCTTTGCACAATGCCACCAATGGCTTAAAGAAAACTTGCCACATATACCTAGTACAGAATACATTAACGCATCCAGCAATGCTGACGCTGCCCGCCAGGCCACAGAAAATAAAAATGCCGCAGCAGTTGCCAGTAAAAGAGCTGCTGAAATACTAGGATTAACAATCTGCGCAGAAAATATTGAAGATGACCCAGAGAATACAACGCGTTTCCTAGTTATCGGCGCACAAAATGTCGCCGTATCTGGCAAAGACAAAACATCACTAGCCATGTCGACCAATAATAGCTCTGGCGCTATTTATAAATTACTAGCACCACTTTCTGAACATGGTGTTAGCATGACGCGACTTGAATCACGACCATCCCGGACTGGTCTTTGGCAATATGTCTTTTTTGTCGATATTGAAGGACACCAACAAGACAAAAATGTCTCCGCCGCACTAAACGATCTCGACAAAAAGGCAACTTTCTTAAAAATACTCGGTTCTTATCCGGCAACTTAACCTAGAAAATTATTGTTGGCCGCCATAGAAACAACTAACATCTTAAAGAATAATTATTTATCAAAAGAAGCTTATGAATCTTTGTGATTTTGCACCGGAATATATCCGCGCTATTCAACCATACCAACCTGGCAAGCCCATTTCTGAGTTAGCACGTGAAATGGGATTGGATGCTTCAAGTGTTGTCAAACTTGCTTCCAATGAAAATCCGCTGGGCGCTAGTCCTTTAGCACTTGATGCCATGATTCACACGTTACATGAAGTTGCACGCTATCCAGATGGCAGCGGGTTTGAACTCAAAGCGGCGCTGTCAAAACGCTATGGTGTCGACACCGAGCAAATTATCCTTGGCAATGGCTCCAATGACGTGCTTGATCTTGCCGCACGTGTATTCTTAAAACAAGGTGCTGCTGCAGTCTATTCACAACATGCATTTGCTGTGTACCCACTAGTTGTACAAACCATTGGTGCCATTGGTATCTCAGTACCTGCTAGAGACTACGGGCATGACCTTGTCGCTATGCTAGATGCAATAACACCGGAAACACGTATTGTATTCATAGCCAGCCCAAACAACCCGACAGGTACCCTCTCAAGCGCTAAAGATTTATTACATTTTATGGAACATGCCTCAAGGGATGTATTAGTCGTGCTGGATGAAGCTTATAACGAATATCTGCCTGAAGCGAATAAAACAGACAGTATTTCATGGCTAAAACGTTTTCCAAATTTAATTATTACACGGACTTTTTCTAAAGTTTATGGTCTTGCTGGTGTGCGTGTTGGCTATGGCCTAGCACATCCTGACGTCGCTAATTTAATGAACCGCGTACGCCAACCCTTTAATGTAAATAGCATTGGCCTTGCTGGTGCACTGGCCGCCCTAGACGATCATGAGTTTGTACAACGCTCGTATGCCTTAAATCGTGCCGGCATGATGCAACTTTCTGATGGATTCCGTAAACTGGGCATTGAATACATTCCATCATTTGGAAACTTCCTAACTTTCCGTATTGCAGGGGATGCTGAAAACACGCAAAAGGTCAATCAAAGCCTCTTGCAACAAGGTGTCATTGTGCGCCCACTGGGTATCTATGAAATGCCTCACCATCTTCGGGTTACTATTGGGCTGGAACCCGAAAATCAAAAATTCCTGAAATCACTAGAATATGCAATCGGAGAGTTAGTTTGATCATCATAATGGACAAAGATGTCACCGAAGAACAAATCGGTGTCGTTGTTAAAAAAATTCAAGACATGGGTCACGGTGTCAATATTTCACGTGGCACAAAACGTACTGTCATTGGCGCAATCGGTGACGAAAGCAAGCTAGATCCAGAATTGTTTGATTCCCTGCCTGGCGTTGAATATTCCATGCATATTGTCAAACAATACAAAATTGTTTCACGCGAGTCTCACAAGCAAGATTCAATTATTGACGTACGCGGTATCCCAATAGGTGGCAACCAAGTACAAGTGATCGGTGGCCCTTGCTCAGTAGAAACACCCGAACAAATGGACTTGGCTGCACAACAAGTTGCCGCTGCGGGTTGTCGGCTTATGCGTGGCGGTGCTTTCAAACCCCGCACCAGCCCCTATTCATTCCAGGGAAAAGGCAAAGATGGCTTGCAAATATTTCGTCAAGCAGCCAACAAATACAACCTACCAATTGTCACTGAACTCATGGATGTTCGCATGCTCGACACCTTTCTCGAGCATGATGTCGACGTAATACAAATTGGCACACGTAACATGCAGAATTTTGATTTACTAAAAGAAGTAGGTCGCATCGATAAACCTGTAATACTCAAACGCGGCCTTTCAGCCACCATTTCTGAATGGCTCATGGCGGCAGAATATATTGCAGCGGGTGGCAATCACAACATTATTTTTTGCGAGCGCGGCATTCGCACCTTTGAGACCGCCTACCGCAACGTAATGGATGTCACCTGTGTGCCCGTACTCAAACGCGAGACACACCTTCCTGTCATCATCGACCCGTCTCACGCTGGCGGCAAAGCCTGGATGGTACCGGCTTTGGCACGTGCTGCCATTGCTGCAGGTGCTGACGGCTTACTGGTGGAGATGCATCCCAATCCATGTGAAGCCTGGTGTGACGCGGATCAAGCACTCAACCCACAAGAATTCAAGGACCTGATGGGATCATTAAAAGGTATCGCAGAAGTTATCGGACGCAGCCTATAACATTA
This sequence comes from Nitrosomonas sp., assembly GCA_029881855.1. Lineage (GTDB taxonomy): Bacteria > Pseudomonadota > Gammaproteobacteria > Burkholderiales > Nitrosomonadaceae > Nitrosomonas. The sequence goes on from JAOULU010000216.1 coordinate 3,049, forward strand.
AACTAAAACGGACCTATGACAAACACGGCAACACTCAATAAGCTAGTCATCATCGGTGTTGGCCTAATCGGTGGGTCCTTCGCCCTGGCACTACGTAAAGCCTCGCTGGTCAAGCATGTTGTGGGGGTCGGGCGCAGCCCAGAAAATATGCAGCGTGCATTGCAACAGGGTGTCATAGATGAAATTGCAGAAACGTTTGCCGCTGCACTACACGATGCCGACGTTGTTTTTTTGGCCATGCCCGTCGGTCAGACCGAGCACATCATGGCGCAAATCGCCCCGCACCTACAAGCCAACACCCTTATCACCGACGCAGGCAGCACCAAACAAGATGTGATAGACGCAGCACGTAACCACCTCAGCACAGAACAACTAGCAAATTTTGTCCCCGGCCACCCCATTGCAGGTGCTGAACAAAGTGGCGTTCTGGCTGCCAAAGCCGATTTATTTCGCAACAAACAAATCATCCTCAC
>JAOULU010000217.1 GCA_029881855.1 Nitrosomonas sp.
CACTTTTTTGCCTAATTCATCGAATTGGTATCCTCGTATTGTGGGCGGATTAGCGCAGTACAATGTAAAGCTTGCGTTGCCAGCGGGGCAACGTGGTTTGGTGGCGGGCCGGTTACTGGAAGAAAGTGAATCAGTACAAGGTTATCGTGCTCATTTCTCGTTTCCATATGCGGCCCAGGGTATTAGCTTGATGGCGGGGCCATATGAAATAGAGACAGAGTCATTCATCGGTGTCAAAGGTAAACCGATCCAATTGCGTACTTATTTTCATCCGCAACTTAGCAATCTGTCGCGTGATTATATAAAAGCCGTCAAACGTTATCTTAAACTGTATGAATCGCAGATAGGCGATTATCCATTTACTGAATTTAGTGTCGTGTCCAGTCCAACCCCAACGGGTTTTGGCATGCCAACATTGACCTACCTGGGTATTAATGTGTTGCAACTGCCGTTTATTCGTGACACTTCGCTTGGCCATGAGGTGCTGCATAACTGGTGGGGGAATGGTGTTTATCCGGATTATAGAAGCGGCAATTGGTCTGAAGGTTTGACTACGTTTATGGCTGATTATGCCTATAAAGAACAGGAAGGTAGTGAGGCTGCGCGTGAAATGCGCCTAGGTTGGTTGCGTGATTTTGCAGCATTAGAACCAGGGCAGGATTCATCGCTGGCCGCATTCACCTCACGCACGCATGGCGCATCTAAGATTGTTGGTTATAACAAATCCGCTATGTTTTTCTTTATGCTGCGAGATCATTTGGGCGAGGCAGTTTTTCAACGTACGATCCAAGGATTATGGCGTACGCGTCGTTTCAAAGTAACTTCATGGCATGATCTGCAGCAAATGTTTGAAATGATATCGGGTCAAGATCTGGGGCCATTCTTTACACAATGGTTGAACCATGCTGGTGCACCGGAAATTACTATTACCGGAGCCAAAAAAAACAAGACTGATACAGGCTATGATTTGGAGATTACGCTAGAGCAATCTTTGCCATCGTATCAACTACGGGTTCCTGTCGCAATCCAGAGTGAAGAGGGTGTGGAGATTCATCAGCTTGGCCTACATCAGAATCAACAAACTTTTAAATTCAGTGTGGAAAACAAACCATTATCAGTTTCACTTGATCCTGACTTACGTTTATTCCGCCAACTGGCGCCAGGTGAAGCGCCACCTATTTTGCGCGAAGTGATGGTCAACCCTACTACGGTAACTATTTTATTATCGGATAATGGTGAGACACATCAGATTGCAAAAACACTTGCAGGAAGGTTGCAGCGCCGTACACCCAAAGTAATTTCGGCCAATAAAGACCTGCCTACAGTACCTGTGCTGGTGATCGGTTTGCAGCATGAAATTAATGCCTGGCTCAAAACCGAAAATCTGCCATCACGACCTGAAGAAATTAATGACAAAGGCCGTGCACAAGCTTGGACACTGAGTCACCCCAATGGTGCGTCGTTGGCCATTGTATCTGCACGGGATGCTAAATCACTGGAGGCTTTAATACGTCCATTGCCCCATTATGGACGCCAGAGCTATATTGTGTTTGATGGGCGCCAAGCAAAGGTTAGAGGAACTTGGCCACTACAGGTGCAACGTATGATGTTTGAATGATGGTAAGCGTCATTAGAGAAAATTAAAACTTGCATTAATGCATATCCTTAAGATTAATATCTCCTTTATGTAAACAAAAAGGTATGGCACAGTTACTTTATTAATTGCAACTTAAATTTTAAATAGGTGGGAATCCAAAAAACTGCTTAAATACTTTGTATGAATATTAATGTATCTAATCGTGAGATTTCATATGTATATGGGTATATTTAAGGTTGTTCTTGGAATAGGTATGCTTGGCTTAGTCAGTTTTATTGTGGCTTGTTATGTTTCACCACAATTTTTTTTGAAAACGAGCTATGCACTTGTGAAATATGAATTCCCGGGGCTTCCAGAGTTTTCAAGCCGGTCGTTAAGCAAGTTATCTGATGATGAGAAAGCGGATTATATTGTGGTGGATGTGCGTACACCGCAAGAACGAGGTGTTTCGGTTATCGCGGGCGCTATCGATAACGAATATTTTGAGCGCAATCTTCTATCTTATCAAGACAAAAAAATTATCGTGTATTGTACGATTGGATATCGAAGCGGTTACTATACTCAGGAACTCCGCCAGAAAGGGTTTGATGCTTACAATTTGAGTGAAGGAATACTCGGTTGGGCCTATGTTGATGGTATGCTGGTCGACCCGCAAGGTCAGGTTACTTCACAAGTGCATGTTTATAGTCGCCCCTGGAACCTGGCATTAAAGCACCATATTGCCGTTTTTAAATTTGGAGAACAGTTGTGAGAAGAATATTTCTATACCTGTTTCTATTTGTTACAAATATCTTTTTCGTTACTTTCGCGTTTGCTCAGGATAAACAATTAAGTTTAAGTAATCAGATACACAATGAGCGACTTGGTACAGTAAATTTCACGGTGACTTGTAATGCCCAAGCCCAGCAGTATGCTGTTAAAGGACTGGCTTTACTGCATCATATGACTTATGAAGGTGCGAGAGAAGCGTTTCTCGAAGCGACTAAAGTTGATGCAGATTGTGCCATGGGCTACTGGGGACAGGCGATGAGTTTTATACATCCACTTTGGTCTGATATGCCTAGTGAGGCTGAATTTAAAAAAGGGCAGGATTTGCTGGCACTTGCCAGAGATCGGGGGGAAAAGTCTGTGTTGGAAAAGGCATATATTAGTGCTGTAGAAGCTTATTATGCTGTAGGAAGAGGCTTTAATGAGAAGGCTAATAAGGCCAGTTTTGAGAAGGCTTGGTATGAAGTTTATAAACAGTTTCCTGAGGACTCTGAAGCGGCAAGTTTTTATGCGCTGGCACATATGGCTACAGCAGATATTGCAACACAGGGATATATCAAACAACAGCGTGCCGCTAAGATTGCAAAGCAAGTGCTTGCTCGAGTTCCAGATCATCCGGGTGCACATCATTACATCATACATGCGTATGACTACCCATCGTTAGCAGAACAGGCTGTATCAGTGGCACGCAGTTATGGTGAAATTACTTCCAGTGTTTCTCATGCACTTCACATGCCTTCACATATTTTTACACGGCTTGGTTTGTGGCAGGAATCAATTGTCATGAATCAACGTGCGGCAACCGCTGCGCTTGAAAGTCCAGTCAGTGAGAATACGATTTCATTGCATTATTTGCATGCTCTAGACTACCTTGTCTATGCTTATTTGCAACGGGCTGACGATGCACAAGCAGAGCAAGTTCTACAGATAATTAAATCGATTGATAAATCTGTTCAGGCTCATGTTGCTAGTGCTTATGCTTTTTCCGCTGTTCCTGCTCGTTTGGTTTTGGAGCGGCGGCAATGGGCTAAGGCCGCAGCACTTGAGGTAAGACTACCGGATAATTATCCGTGGGATCGATTTCCTGCTATGGAGGCCATTACACATTTTGCTCGGGCAATTGGTGCAGCTCGTAG
>JAOULU010000218.1 GCA_029881855.1 Nitrosomonas sp.
GAAACCTGCTTTTTCCAACGCCTCTTTAACCGTGATAAATTCATAGGGTGCAGTAATTACTTCAATACTTCCATCGTCATTACTAATTACATCCTCGGCACCGCCTTCTAATGCTGCTTCCATGAGCTCATCTTCATTAGTGCCTGGAGCAAAAACTATCTGCCCACAATGTTTAAATAAAAAATTGACAGAACCATCAGTCCCTAAATTACCACCATATTTAGTAAACGCATGACGTACATCGGCAACCGTTCGCATACGGTTATCTGTCATGCAATCCACCATAACGGCCGCACCTGATGTGCCATAACCCTCATAACGAATTTCTTCGTAATTAACACCCTCCAGATCACCACTACCACGCTTGACAGCGCGTTCGATATTGTCCTTTGGCATATTCTGCCCAAATGCTTTATCCATCGCCAGACGTAAGCGTGGATTGCTATCTGGATCGCCGCCGCCCATACGAGCTGCAACCGTTATTTCTTTAATTAAACGTGTAAAAATTTTGCCGCGCTTGGCATCCTGCGCAGCTTTTTTGTGCTTGATATTAGCCCACTTACTATGACCTGCCATGATTTAAACCCTGTATAAAGTGGCATTATCTTACCACCCTGCACACGATGGATAAAGCAGCGAAATTAGTTAACTACTATTCAACCGTTACTGCTTTGGCCAGGTTGCGCGGCTTATCAACATCAGTACCTTTTAGCAAAGCCACATGATAAGCCAATAATTGTAGTGGGATCGTATGAAGTATAGGACTCAGTAATCCAGCGTGTTCTGCCAATCTTATAACATGCAGGCTCTCACTTTCTTGGATCTGGGCATCTGCATCAGCAAAAACATACAGCTCACCACCGCGCGCATGAACCTCCTGTAGATTGGATTTAAGTTTATCCAATAACTGATCATTAGGCGCTATGGCAACCACGGGCATTTCACTATCCACCAACGCTAGTGGTCCATGTTTTAATTCGCCAGCGGCATAAGCTTCTGCATGAATATATGAGACTTCCTTAAGTTTAAGCGCGCCTTCCATGGCAATCGGAAAATGCACACCACGCCCAAGAAATAAGGCATGGTTTTTCTGAGAAAAAGATCTCGCCCAAATTTTAACCTGCGGTTCAACCTGTAGAGCCAGTTGCAATGCTGCGGGCAGATGACGCAAAGCCTTAATCATTTGCTGCTCATACTCAGCAGATAATTTGTTGCGCATTTTTGCCAATGTTATGGTCATTAGCAATAATGACGCCAACTGAGTAGTAAACGCTTTTGTTGAAGCAACACCTATTTCCGGCCCGGCACGTGTAAGAAAACGTAGGTCAGTTTGTCGGATTAATGCACTCTCAGCGACATTACAAATGGCCAGGCTATACTGGTGACCCAACCGTTTGGCATAACCCAGCGCAGCCAAAGTATCAGCTGTCTCGCCAGATTGTGAAATACCAACGACTAAGGCTCTAGGGTTTGCAATAGGGTCGCGATAACGGTATTCGCTAGCAATCTGGACATTGCAAGGTAAACCTGCAACAGTTTCCAACCAATATTGCGCAACTAATCCGGCATGGTAGCTGGTTCCACACGCTAGAACTAGAATACTATCTGTATTGGCAAAAACTTTTTCCGCCATACTGCCAAATAAATGAGGCGAAATCGATTGCGCATTACATACCATTTCCAATGTGTTAGCAACGGCACTAGGCTGCTCAAAAATTTCTTTTTGCATGAAATGATCATAGGGGCCCGTTTCAATTGCAGCATGAGAAAGGTCACTAACATGTAATCTTCGTTCAACAGGGCTACCCAAGGGATCATTTAGGCAATTAACAATTCGATACTGACCACGATCAAGTTCCGCCACATCGCCTTCTTCCAGATAAATCATGTTGCGTGTAACATTCAGTAGTGCAGATGCATCTGAAGCGGCATAGTTGCCTTGTTCACCCAGGCCCAGTAAAAGTGGCGCACCATTACGTGCAACAATGATTCTGTCAGGTCTGATTTCTTCCATGACTGCTATGGCATAAGCCCCTTGCAGTTCAGCTATTGATAGACAAACTGCCTCTAGCAAGTCTGCGGTTTGCTTTAAGTTATGTGCAACAAGATGTGCAATAACTTCGGTATCTGTGTCGGAAACAAAGACATAGCCTTCCTCTTGTAGATGTTCTCGCATGGCCTCATGGTTCTCGATGATGCCATTATGTACGACCGCAACTTGTAATTCATCCCCTGAAACATGCGGGTGTGCATTACGTTCCGAAGGTGCACCATGCGTTGCCCAGCGTGTATGAGCAATACCTACCAACCCTTCTGTTTTTTGCTCGTCTACGAGCTTTACCAGTCCAGCAACACGACCAGTAGTGCGTAATCGATGCAAATGATGATTGGCAACTACCAAACCGGCAGAGTCATATCCTCTGTACTCCAAACGTAACAGTCCTTCCAATAACACCGGGACGACGTTACAATTCGCTACCGCACCGACTATTCCACACATGTCGAGTTATCCTTGTTAGCCTACCAATCTTTATCGAAAAAACTTACGTTATTCAATTAGGTTCTGCGTTTTACAGGACGCTGCCAACCTGAAATACTTTTTTGTTTGGATCGAGAGAAAGTAAGTTCATTCTCAGGCGTATCTTTAGTAATGGTAGATCCGGCGCCAATCGTTGAGCCTTTCGAGACACGTACAGGTGCAACCAACTGCGTATCAGAACCAACAAATACATTATCTTCAATTATCGTTTGATACTTATTCGCGCCGTCATAATTACAGGTAATGGTACCTGCACCAATATTGACATCTTCACCCATGATAGTGTCACCAATATAACTGAGATGATTTACTTTACTGCCGGTGGCAATACTGCTGTTTTTAACTTCAACAAAATTTCCCACATGCACATTGTTGGAAAGTTTTGTCCCAGGTCGGATTCTTGCATAAGGACCAATTCTGCAATTCTCACCAATCTCGGCATCTTCTAATAAACTATACGGAGCGACAACAGTTCCAGACGAAATAATGACATTCTTTAAGGTACAATGGCCTTTTATTTTAACATTATTCGCTAATTTAACCGTACCCTCAAAGATACAGCTGACATCAATTTCCACATCTGAGCCGCAGTCGAGATCACCTCGAATATCTATGCGTGAAGGGTCCGCCAAACAAACACCTTGGTCGAGTAATTGATTAGCAATTTCTCGTTGATAAATGCGCTCAAGTTCGGCCAGTTGGCGCTTACTATTAACACCCATTACTTCCCATAAATGTTGTGGCTGTGAAGACGTGACATGAGCACCTTGCCCAACTGACATGGCAATAATGTCTGTCAGATAATACTCTTGCTGTGAGTTTTTGTTATCAAGTTTTGGCAGCCAAGCATGTAGATAACGATTGGGAATAATCATAACCCCCGTGTTTATCTCAAGAATCTGCAACTGTTCAGCATTTGCATCCTTCTGCTCAACGATT
>JAOULU010000219.1 GCA_029881855.1 Nitrosomonas sp.
CTGTGCCATAACCACGAGTCTGGGATAGGTTAAGTGTTTCCATAACAACACCTTGACCTGCAAAAGCGGCGTCGCCATGAAGTAAAATTGGCAAAACATGATCACCTTGCCGGTCTCGCAGGCGGTGTTGGCGTGCGCGCACTGAACCTTCTACAACGGGATTGACAATCTCAAGATGAGAAGGATTAAACGCTAAGGCTAATCGCACTATCCCGCCCGATGTCATAATTGCTGAAGAAAAGCCCTGGTGGTATTTAACATCACCTGATGGTAGATCTTGCACATGTTTGCCTTCAAATTCTCGGAATAAGTCAGCAGGCATTTTCCCTAATGTGTTAACCAATACATTAAGTCTAGCGCGATGTGCCATTCCTAACACAATTTCTTGTACACCTTTTTCTCCGGCCCTTTGTATTAAGCAGTCTAAGAGTGGAATAAGACTTTCATTGCCTTCGCCGGAAAAGCGTTTTTGACCAACATAGCGGGTGTGTAAATATTTCTCAAGACCTTCAGCTGCATTTAATCGTTCTAAAATATGTAGCTTATATTGATTGGAATAATTTGGGTTAGAGCATTGCCCTTCTAATCTAGATTGAATCCAACGTTTCTGCTCTATAGAAGTTATGTACATATATTCGGCACCTACCGAACCACAGTATGTTTCTCTTAAAATGCGTAATATTTCACGCAACGTGGCATGTTCAGGACCTACTAATGAACCTGTATTAAATTCAGTATCTAAATCTTCATCTGTAAAACCGAAATAAGCAGGGTCAAGTTCAGGCAAATCAGATATCTGAGTGATATTTAGTGGGTCAAGCTTAGCTTCACTTAGACCCAGATAACGATACATATTAATTAATTGTAGTATCGCAACTTGTTTCCGATCTGCTGTGTCTAATTGGATCGTATCAGTAAAAACCGTGATTGTTTCAAGACGATTAGGCTTTTTTTCGGAGGGTGTTTGTGACTTGATAGCGGGCTTGTTTAATGGTCTATTTGTAGGTGTCTGCTCTTGATTGATTTGATTGAAGTATTCACGCCATGCAGATGATACTGACGTAGGATTCTGCAGATATTCCTCATAAATCTCTTCTATAAATGGTGCGTTTGAAACAAATAATAGAGAATCATCGAATAACTGCTTGCTCATATTTAACCATCTCAATAAATTAAAACTATTTGCGCAAGTTACCCGGTACATCACGCATGGTAGTGCCCGTATAAAGCTGGCGCGGACGACCAATTTTGTAAGTTGGATCAGAAATCATCTCACTCCACTGAGCAACCCACCCAATTGTTCGTGCCATAGCGAAAATAGCGGTAAACATACTCGTTGGAATACCCATTGCACGTTGCACAATACCCGAATAAAAATCCACATTGGGATAAAGTTTTCGAGAAATAAAATAATCATCTTCCAGTGCAATCTTTTCCAACTCAAGGGCCAATTTAAACAAACGATCATTTTGCAAACCCAGTTCGTTCAGTACTTCATGGCAAGTTTCACGTAGCAACATCGCTCGTGGATCAAAGTTTTTATAGACACGATGTCCAAATCCCATGAGTCGATAATTATCTTCTTTATTTTTAGCACGTTTTATATACTCGTTGATACGTGAAACATCGCCAATTTCTTCCAGCATATTAAGGCATGCCTCATTAGCACCGCCATGGGCCGGACCCCATAAGCAAGCAATGCCGGCTGAAACACAGGCAAATGGGTTAGCTCCACTTGAACCAGCCAAACGCACTGTTGAAGTCGATGCATTTTGTTCATGATCAGCATGTAAAATTAAAATACGATCAAGTGCGCGAACAATTACAGGATTTGCTTTGTATTCTTCAGCAGGTGTTGAAAACATCATGTTCAAGAAGTTCTCAGAATAACCTAGGTCATTACGCGGATAAACAAACGGCTGGCCAATGTTATATTTATACGCCATGGCTGCAATCGTGGGTAACTTTGCTATTAGTCTCAACGCAGATTGTTCTCGATGAGAAGCATCAGATATATCCATAGCCTCATGATAAAATGCAGATAGCGCACCAACGACACCAACCATTACAGCCATCGGATGGGCATCACGTCGGAACCCATTAAAAAACTTTACCAATTGCTGATGCAGCATAGTATGGCTCTTAATCGCCTCATCAAATTCTTTTTTCTGTTCACTATCTGGCAGTTCACCATTCATTAGCAAGTAGCACACCTGTGTAAAATCACAATGGGTTGCTAATTGTTCTATTGGGTAACCGCGATAGAGAAGAATACCTTCTTCACCATTAATGAACGTTATTTCAGAACTATTGCTAGCAGTTGATAAGAAACCCGGGTCATAAGTAAATAACCCACTTTTTGCATGTAACTTACGGATATCAATAACATCAGGTCCCATAGTACCTGAGATAACAGGCAATTCTATTGGTGTGCTACCATCACCTAGATTCAGGGTTGCTTTGCCTTTTTGTGTCATTTTACTTCTCCGCTTATTGCATTATGATCAATTTGTATGTACTACATTTGTAATGTCTCTTACCACACAATACGTGAAGAACTACTACGTAGTAGTTTCGTTAACTTTGCTGTAATAATTTCAGTACTGGAAGCAAACTATCATCAAATAGTTTCTTTTTCTCAGTAATCATATCCCACAAATCATTGTCTGATTGTGACAACAGTACTTCAAATTGTTGTAATTCATTTTCATTTAGCCGAGCATAGTGTTGCTCCATAAAACGCCCTAGAATAATATCCAACTCAAGCAGACCACGCCGACAACGCCAACGCGCACGCTCCAGTTCTTTCATACCATTCTTTTAACCATCATATCTTTAATTTTTCCAATCGCATTGGTTGGATTTAATTCTTTGGGGCATGAAGCGACACAATTCATAATAGAATGACATCTAAATAATCTATAAGGATCTTCCAGATTATCCAATCGTTCAGCCGTAGCTTGATCCCGGCTATCCGCAATAAATCTATAAGCTTGTAATAAACCTGCGGGGCCAACAAATTTGTCAGGGTTCCACCAAAATGAAGGGCAGGATGTCGAACAACAGGCACATAAAATACATTCATAAGCGCCATCTAACGCGGCGCGATCTTCAGGTGTTTGCAATCGCTCCGTTTCGGGTGGCGGATCATTATTAACTAAATAAGGTTTTATTGAATGATATTGCTTAAAGAACTGTGTCATATCAACAATCAGATCTCGAATAATAGGCATTCCAGGTAAGGGGCGTATTTCTATAGGTTCAGACAAACTATTGATTGGTGTAATACAAGCCAACCCATTACACCCATTTATATTCATAGCATCTGAACCACAAACTCCTTCACGACAGGAGCGCCGTAAACTTAGGCTGTCATCTATTGATTTAATCCGAACTAACGCATCCAGCAACATCTTATCAGTTGAAGCTAATTCGATGTCGTAATCTTGCATGTAAGGTTTATCATCTT
>JAOULU010000220.1 GCA_029881855.1 Nitrosomonas sp.
TCATCCAACTCAAGAGGACGTAACAGACCTAATCAGTTTTTTACACTTTAATCAATTAACAATCCAGTCTCATACGCAACAATCTACCGAATATATAACGCAACATCAAAAATATAGCGCAAATCGTTGGCAAAGGTTCCTGAGCCATTATCTGTTTTTTCGAATACCGCTTTTTCGGCCAGACGTTTTTTTAAATAAAACTTACCCTTTCGTCAAAAAACTCTGCTCATCAACTTTATTATATAGTGCCATTCTGATTGGTGTTATCGGAATTTACTTGGTTTCCCGGCAGTGGGATGTTTTTGTTAATACATTTTTACACTTCTTCACATTACAAGGCGCTTTGGTTTATGCGGTAGCATTAATATTCACAAAAACGTTGCATGAATTAGGACATGCTTATACAGCTAAGCATTACGGTTGCCGGGTTCCCAGTATGGGAGTGGCTTTTATGGTCATGATGCCGATGCTGTACAGCGATATGACAGATACTTGGCGTTTGCATTCCAAAAAACAAAGAATGCATGTCGCGGCAGCTGGCGTCATTAACGAATTATTACTCGCTGGCATCTGTTTGTTTATATGGGCGTTCCTCCCAGAAGGGATATTGCGCAGTGTTTGTTTCATTATCGCAACAACAAGTTTGATCAGCAGTCTTGCTATTAATTTGACGCCTTTTATGCGTTTTGATGGCTATTATATTTTGTCAGATTGGTGGGGTGTCGATAATCTGCAGCAGCGCTCATTTCAACTTGCGCAATGGAAGCTACGTCAACTGTTATTTGGCGCAATTGAAGAAAAACCTGAACATTTGTTTCCAAGCCTGGAACTTAGATTGATCTGCTACGCATGGCTTACTTGGCTTTATCGATTGATATTGTTCCTTGGGATTGCCCTGCTGGTTTATCATTTCTTTTTCAAGTTATTGGGTCTTATTCTTTTTATTGTTGAGATAGTCATGCTCATTCTTATGCCCATTTATAAAGAAGTAAGGCAGTGGTGGATGTTAAAAAGCAAAATTCGGCAAAGGGGTCGATTATGGTTTTGGACTATTTTTTTAATCAGTTTAATTGGTCTACTATTTATTCCCTGGAATTCTCATGTAAACATTCCAGGGGTGTTGACTTCGGCGACTTATGTTTCCATCTATTCTTCTGAATCTGCTCAAATTGCCTCAATAGCCATCAAGCGTGGACAGAAAATTGAAAAAGACCAGGTGTTGATGGTTTTAGAATCCCCTAAATTAGATAAAGAGGTAAAACTCGCACAAAAACAGCTCGAATCCTTCAAATTGCGCGCTATGAGAGCAGTTACCAATCGGCAAGACCAGGATGACTTGCATGTCATCTTGGAACAAATCTCAGCAGAATCCAGTAAGCTGCAAGGTTTGAAAAACAGACAGGCGAGACTAATCCTGCGTGCTCCATTTTCAGGTGTGGTCGCTGAGATAGATGAAACTTTACATGTGAATCAGTGGATCAACAATGTCATGCCGCTTTTTTTTATAATAGATCCTAATGCAGCCGAAATTAAAGGGATTGCGTCTGGAAACGAGCTTAATAGAATTGAATTGGGACAAGAGGCCCTATTCTATCCGGAGGATCCATTGTTGCCTAAACTAACAGCGTCTATAAATAGAATTGACTGGGGAAATATCAAGAATCTCGACTTAACATATCTTACTTCCCAATATGGCGGGGAGGTGGCTGTTAAAGTTCATAATGATGGCATGTCAGTACCAGAAAACACAGCTTATGCTGTCCGTTTGAGTAATGTATCGTCACCAGTGCCGCAGCAAGAAATTAGAGGTAATATCCTTATTAAGGGCAAGCCAGTTTCACTCATTAAAAGAGCTTATGAACTTGTAGTTTCAGTGGTTATAAGAGAAAGTGGTTTTTGATGGCTATAAGTAACAACCTTAGCATGAAATTAAGATCCGTTGGATCAGAGTGGCCGCAGCCCTTTGTTCAATGTGAACTGAAAAAGCCTGTAAAGCTGGTTTGTTAAGCAGCTAGCTCCTGAGCAAGTTTGTTGAATTCACTTTCGCATCCTTGAATTTTTTTCAACGCTTTTTCGGCATCTGTTTCGCTAATTCCCAAGCCTTTCAGTAGCGATGGTGTTTCCAAATCATGGCAGGCGTCAGCCATACCTTTGTTATTTAGCAGACGGTTGGCGGTAGCGATCAGTTGTACATAGGGGGCATGCTTACCTGAATAATCAGGAAAGTGATGTTCGCCAACCGCGACTGCAATTTCTTCTGGCAAACCCCATGCTTTGATTAGATACATGCCAATCGTATCGTGGGTAATTCCAATGGCGTGCATTTCAAGTACTCGTACATTTTCTTCTTGATGACGAGAAACCAGATCATTCAAATAATTAAACTGTATTGGATGAAGGTGCGCAAGTAACAGATAACCAAAGTTATGAAACAATCCACTCAGATAGGCCAATCCAGAATCAATAAGTTGCTTTTTAGTGATGGTGTTAGCCAATTCGCGGCATAATGCAGCGCATTCAAGTGCCTGATTCCAGATATAAATGCGTCCTAGTGGCCCTTGATTGGGGGCTTTGAGAAAACCAGCAGAGGCTATGCCAATCGTGATATTAATGGCTGAATTAAAGCCAAGAACCAGTGAAATAGCATTATTCACCGAAGTAATCCGGTCACTGTAACCATAAACAGGCATGCGCGCATATTTCATAATGAAGGCAGCTAGACTAGGGTCTTTTTCAATTAAATGGGTGAGTTGACTCAGACTTGCATCCGGGTTGTTACGTAGTTTTAATAACTCGTGGGCTGTTTCTGGTAGGGGAGGCAGTACCTTTGTCTGCTGTAGTGTTTGATAAAGGTTTTTGCTGAATGCTTGTTTGTTAGGAATTTCCACAAGTATTATCTCAATATTTTTTGTTGTTTACATTCATGATTATTGTTTTGCCTGTATATCTTGTTTCTATTTGAGTTGCCAATATCCCACTTCGGATGTAAGTGTTATCGTAATAATAAATAGATTCTTTAATGATTCGTTAGTATCTTCTTAGATAAGTATGGTTTTGGGTTCTTTCGGAGATTGTGTGCTATTGGTTTCAACCGACAAGAGCATAATTGGTTTCATGTGGCGGCAAATATTTAGTTTGAAGAACCTGATAACATTGTCTGCGATGAAACTTCCAAGAAACTGTGCGGTTGATTAATGGTGGCCTCGATCAGTTCAGGTAGGGGCATGGCCTGCCCAATGAGGTAGCCTTGTATTGTGTCACAGCCAAGTGCCCGCAGACGTTCATAAGTAACAATATCCTCCACACCTTCAGCAACTACGTCTAGATTAAGTCGATGGCCGAGGCTGATCATGGAGTCGACGATCCGATCGTGCGCATGCTGGGTTGTCATGTTCTTGACAAATATCATGTCAATTTTGACTTCGTCAAGCG
>JAOULU010000221.1 GCA_029881855.1 Nitrosomonas sp.
TAAACTTGAATTTGCTTGAGTTTTTTTCCAAGTTTTTCTGTGTCAATTATGTTTAACTGTGAATCATTTTTTTAAACTTTCTTTGATCTTATTAGGGGTGGCTATTTATTTTTTAGCGTAGCATTGTCAAATAAACGATAAAATGGACACTAAATTCCAGTAAAGGAGAAGATTGATGAGCGAACAAAGAAAACCACTTGATCCAGAACAAGTTGCTTGCGAGGTATGTTTAAAAGAAATACCAATATCCGAAGCTAAAAGTGAAGAAGCATCTGATTATGTTATACACTATTGCAGCCTAGATTGTTATGCCAAGTGGAAAGAACAGAACACAGAGAACGATCAATAGGGAATTGATTAACTGGATGTTTATGTGTGTTGACCCCAGCCCGATCTGACCCTAGGCTGGGATCGTGGTCAGTGCTCTATTTCCCATTGAGTGGCTTGCCAGCAGGTTTAATCTTTTTCAAATCCATCCTGCCGCGTGAGGCAGCATCAAAACGGAAAACGTTTTCATCCACAAAGCGGTGCAGTTTGATATTGATGTAAATTGATTGGTTGGCTTTAAGGATATCTCCGGCTGCTATGCCGTCTGAGCGGAATTCGGCGGCACGGTAATAAGAAAAACCGCTAGACGGGCGCGCAACAACCCGAAGACCAAATTTTCCGTCCTTGATTTCATTCATTTTGTTGGCATTCAGATAATAGACCAGGCGTCCACAATGACTGTTCATCTGACTGTCTTTAAAAAAACCTTTGGGTAGTTTTTGTGGCTGATAATCATTGGCGTTATTAACCCGCAGACAACTTAGGATGTCTTGAATCACGGGGGCATCAGTATCTGCTGATTCAAGAAAATAAAAACTATGGTCAGGTGGTCTGGCGTATACGTTGCAATTTGATTGGCAGCACTTACGCCTAACTTCTTAGGCAGAGGTAGATAAGAAGCTTCCTGCGGTGCGAAAAAATTCGATAGCTAGGAAGCTAGCACCGACCGTATTGGTAGCGTTGAATGAGTTAGTAGAATCACCACTTTTAAAGTGAACTACTTGAGCCACAGCTTTGAAATGATTGGCGTCCACTTTGATTACTTGATTAATATCAAGTGATTGCGTTGTTGAGAAATTCAGACCCGTTGGTGATAAATCTTCAAGAGAAACTTGTATTGGTTGTCCAGGCCAACTCTCATAAATGTAAGCTTTTTTAGATTGTGGTATACGAGGAAGGCTGCGACGTGGTGCATTGGCAAAAATATCAGCGGGCAAAGATAGCGGACTTTTGCATTGGTTGCAGCAGCTTTGCTGCGACACAAAATGGCTGTCGCTATAGGATGTTTTGCAAAATTTACAGCAATTATTAATGATAGGTTGATAGGCTTGATCCAAAAAATCTTTTGGTATCGTTTTTGGGTTATCAATTTGATTGGTCGCTTTAAGTGCGAACACGGTGTTCAGATTTGGCTGCGATGTTACTTGTTGTTTATCCTTTAGTTTTTTTGCGCTTACCTGATGTGCATGTAGATTTAGTAAAGTATTATAAAGCTGCCTTTGCTTAGCGTTTCCGATAACGTAATAAGCCTCATCAATTAATTGTTTATTTTTACCGGCAATTTGTTTGGAAAGTGTTTGATAACTTGCCTTAATAACTTCCTGCTCAGCATCTTTTTGAACATGCAGTATCCTGTAATAATTTCGCTGGTTATCGTTCTGATAAACAATTTTCTCTTGATTAGGCATGGCCAAATAAGCATTTAATACGCTACCTGCGGCTAGAATCTTAATGTCTTGACGCTTGAGTAATTTGGCGTCGTATTTGGCGCGTATTTCTGGATTGCGAAGAGTGGTATAGGCCTGATTGATGATGCTTGCATTACGGATGTCTCCACCAAGATCCGGATGAAAACGTAATTTCTGCATCAATGAGCGATAACTTTGTTGAATGACTTCGTGTGAAGCATCAGGTTGTACACGCAGAATGCGGTAATAATTTCGACGGTTTTGCATACTTTGAACTAATTTAGCGATCGTTGTAATCTGATGATTGCTAACAGATCAATTTCTTCTTTTATTATTGTGTTTGTCGTAGGCTAAATATTATCATTACTTCGCGTTGCTATAGCCTATATTCCCTTGTTTTAGAAATGACCGAAGTCCATTATATTTGCGCGTATCTGACTTAACCAGATTGATTATTATAAACTATTTTTCGTGATACGTAATGTGGAAAGCGGCTGAAGGAATAAATATTTCATGTGTCTAGCGGATTTTATTGGGATAATTTATTCCTTGATCTTGAAGAAGGGCAATGTTGTCTGGCGGTTTCAGAATGTTTTAGTTGGTCATTCGGTTGAGCACGTTCTATAATCAACACACAGTAAATTAACAAAATGGGGTGCAGGTTTTTTTATAGGCCTAAGATGGAAATTTATAATAAACATGGCACCTATAATTATAACCGTATGAATTCAAATCTGAACCAGCTGCAACCGTACCCTTTTCAGAAACTCCGCAAGTTATTTGGAGGTGTGACAGGTAATCCTGAATTGAGTCCAATTGATTTGCATATTGGCGAACCTAAGCACACGACGCCTGAATTTATTCGCCAAGCGATGCTGGAGCATCTGGATGGGCTGGCTAGTTATCCAGCGACTGCTGGGACAAAGGCGTTACGTAACAGTATTGCCACATGGATTGCGCGGCGTTTTCATTTACCTGCTATTAACCCTGAGACGCAAGTAATTCCTGTTAATGGAACTCGTGAGGCATTATTTTCTTTTGCACAAGCAGCTATTGATCCTAATGTTTTAAATCCGGTTGTGGTTTGTCCCAATCCTTTTTATCAGATTTATGAAGGTGCTGCTTTATTGGCGGGTGCAACGCCTGAGTTTATTAATACGTTGCCTGATAATAATTTTAGGTTGGATTTCACGCAACTTTCTGAAGATGTGTGGTCGTGTACGCAGCTGATTTTTGTATGTACTCCCAATAACCCTACCGGTAGCGTGATGACGCTAGAGGAATGGCAGGCACTATTTGTATTATCTGACCGCTATGGTTTTGTCATTGCAGCAGATGAGTGTTACTCAGAAATTTATTTTACTGAGGGGCAGCAGCCGTTAGGTGCATTGGAAGCGGCAAACCAATTAGGTCGCAGTGCTTTTCCTCGCTTGGTAGTATTTAATAGTCTATCGAAACGTTCCAACGTACCGGGTTTACGCTCGGGATTTGTGGCGGGTGATGCGCAGTTGTTGGAGCAATACTTGCTCTACCGTACTTACCATGGTTGTGCCATGAACCCAGCTTCTCAGGCAGCAAGTGCTGCCGCTTGGAATGATGAAGCGCATGTTATGGAGAACCGTCGCTTATATTTGGAGAAATTCAATACTATTGCCACATTGTTGGCAGACACGATGCCTGTGCAG
>JAOULU010000011.1 GCA_029881855.1 Nitrosomonas sp.
CCAACAGAAGGGCGACCCGCCAGAGTAATATAGGGTACGCCCATATACAAATTTTCAAATAGTGTTGTCCCGGAATTATGTGGGAAACAATCTAGACCAATGTCGGTTCCACGCAATACATCCCAAGGTGGTGTGTGATAGTCAATTTCCAGTCTATCTCGGGCAATGCCATGAGCCACAAATTTATCGGCTAACATATCTTGCATCGTTTTTTCGCGAAAAGCCTTATTATCAATGACCAGTCTTGAGTTTTGTACGCGCTTAAGAATTTCCGACCAGACTCGAATTGTTCGGTGGTTGATGCGAACCGGGCGGGTTAGGGTGCCAAAAGTTATGTATCCTCTGGTTAACGCTGGTAGGGGATTAACTTCGCCCATACCCTCACAGGGTCTATAGCTACAGCTTGGTGTGGCAATTCGATAAGGAGTCTCGGAAAAAAGTTCTTCGCTGCCTTGTGGGGTGCTGGCTATGTCTGTTAGAAAATAATCTATTGCTGTTAATCCGGTGGTGTAACCATATCCTAGCCATGATAGGGATACCGGGGCAGGTTTGTGGGCAAACACTTGCAGTCTATTTTTTGCGCTATGTCCTGCTAGATCTACTAGTATATCAATACCATCAGCGCGGATACGTTCCGTTAGTGCGCTGTCGGACATGTTACGGGTGGGCACCCAGTGATCCACATAGCCTTTGTAACGTGCCGTGACAAAGTCTTCGGTAATCAGCTCTGCATAGGCATAAACTTCAACAGCTTGTTTATCATGATGGACCAATAAAGGTTCTAAAAAAAATTGTACGGAATGGTTTCTATAATCTGGAGACACATAGCCTATTTTTAGCCGACGATTTATATTTCGGTCATTGCTGTGAGGTCGCCATTCTTTTTGTAGTGGTAAGCAGTATTTTGTTTCATATTCTTGATAATATTTGAATATTTCTTCGGCACTTTTATCCGGACTATAATTCAGTGTAAATAACAAATTACTGAAGGCAAGGTCATCATCAGGCGCTATCTGTAGTGCTTGATGGAAACCGGCTTCAGCTTCATCTAGGCGCCCTAGATCATGAAGTGTAGTGCTCAGATTGTTGTGTGCTGCGGCATAATCTGGTTCTATCTCTAAAGCTTTTCTATAGCGAATTTCAGCCTCGTCTGGGCGTCCATTATGCTGAGAGATGTTACCTAGTGTTAGATAGGCTGCAGCGTAATCTGGTTTTATTTTTAACGCCTGATAGGAGTAAGCCTCGGCTTCCTCTAGTCGAGACAGTTCTTGAAGCGTATTGCTTAGATTATTATATGCGCAGGCATAATCTGGCTTGAGCTTCAGTGCTTCCCGATAGCTCGCCTCGGCTTCGTCAAAGCGATTACATGTATAGAGAATAATACCCAGTGTATTATGTGCTTCGGCTAAATCTGGTTTGATTTGTAGCGCACGCCGACAACTGGACTCTGCCTTGTCAGTTTGTTCCAAAACCTTGTATGTAATACCCAGGTTATTATGTATTTCTGCATCATTAGGCGAAAGCTCTGCTGCCCTTAGCAAAGGTGTCAGTGCATCTGCATTTCGTCCCATCTGCTTTAGTCCTGCGCCCAGAGCTTTCCAGCCAAAATCATAATTTGGAAAGTCTTCCGTCATTTGCTGTGCCAACGGTATGACTTCTGCATACAGTTCTTTACTAAACAAATTAGCTAGTGTGTCTATTTGTTGTTGCGGGGGGATTTTTTCTTTGTGCAAGGAAGTTTTTTTGTTAGATTTAGTGCGCTTGTTTTCGGTCTTTGCTTTTTTTGTTTTTTTGTTTTTTGAAGTTGTACGTGTAGTTTGTGATGACTCCTCAGCGGAGGGATGACCCGGTAATTGTGATGCTCTTTGCACATGATGTGCTAGGCGCTCAGTTAATAGGTTTACCATTTCATGCTGTAAGCCATGCTGTAGCCCCAATTGCAATACTTGTTGGGCAATATCTGTCTGGCCCGCCAGTAACAGGGCATCTATGTAATTGAGCCAATATTGTTCCTGATCAGGGTTTGCTTCTAGTTCTGCTTTAAAACGGGGCAGCTCAGTGATGGCCTGTTTTACTTGTTCTATCAGTATGTTAAGGTTGTGCTTTGCGTCTTCGTGATCAGGTTGGTTTTGAAGAACGGCGAGGTAGAGAGACTCGGCATCTTGGATATGACCAGCTTGATGGTGAGAAACAGCTTGTTGGAAAATTTGATCAATAGGCAATGTAATAGCTTGGAATGGCAATTTGGTATGGGTCATGATAAATTTTCTGCTGGTTGGCTCTGTTTTAGTGTGCGCAGTGAATCATTGTGAATTAAGAGAAATTCTAGTACACGTCTCTGAGTGATAAAGCTTTTAATTCAATGAGATTTATTACCTTATTCTCAGAATGTATGTGTAGAATTATTGGGTTGGTTGCGCCAGCCAAAGATTAATATGTACAAACTACGGTATTTTTTAAAGGGTGCAGGGCACTGCGATTCTGAGTGGCGGAGATTTGATTGCTTAAAGTTGGGGGTGGGTGACGCCAATTAGTTGGCGAGAATGATTTTGACCGGGGAAGTGTTTCTAGTTATTCGAGTGCTGGTGGTTTTTATTGTCATGTTCAGCAGCAAAAGCCAAACAAGCTAAGATATCTTCAAGTTCTAATTCTGGATGATGTTTTAGAATGTCTTCATTGTCCATACCGCTTGCTCGCATACGCAGTATTTCATAAACAGTGATTCTAGAATTTCTGATACATGGATTACCCCCTCTTTTACTCTCTTCCACGGTAATTCTATTTTCGTAATCCATGATTAGAAATATGAGTGAAGAATATTTGTAGGCTAGCCGAAAAAAAAAACAGAATCAAGCCATTGGTTAAAAATGTTTATTGAAATATCAAATTTTAGAAGACTTAGTGACAATCTGTTGTAAATATTGACACAGACCGCTAGTTTCTTTAATTTACAACTAAATTCTAGGACTTTTAATATTTCACCTGCTGGTTCTAGAACTAATTAACTATTCCTTCATGTTTGAGGATGGCGATATTGATTAATTTTCTGTTAAAATGCCGGATTCTATAAAGTGTCACGCAAGGAAAAGTTGTCATGACTTATGTCGTAACTGAAAATTGTATTAAATGTAAATATACAGACTGTGTTGATGTCTGTCCGGTAGATTGTTTCCGCGAAGGCCCAAATATTCTGGTTATTGATCCAGATGAATGTATTGACTGCACTCTTTGTGTCGCGGAATGTCCTGTGGAAGCCATTTATGCTGAAGATGATGTGCCGGATTCACAGTTGCAGTTTATTGCGCTGAATGCTGAATTGTCTCAGCAATGGCAGCCTATTATTGAGAAGAAAGATGCGCCGCCTGATGCAGATGATTGGGCCAGTGTGGCAGATAAATTGCAGTATTTGCAACGATAATTATAAGTTGCGGTACGTTAGTCTTAGTGCCGCATGTCAGTCTCTTTAAAATTCCCGCAAGCCCCACTCAGTGAAGTCTTTGAGCGTTTAGACGCCGGTGCCACGGTTATTACACCGAACCGGCGACTTGCTGTAGCACTTAAAGATAAATTCAATAACGATCAGGTTTGTCGGAAGAATGTTGCTTGGTTTTCGGCTGATATTCTTCCATTTTCTGCATTTATAGCGCGTATTTATTACGATACGCTTTATTCTCAACGCACATCCGAGTTTCCGCTGCTACTGACGCCTGTGCAGGAACAGATTTTGTGGGAATCGGTTATTCAATCTTCTGATGCGGGAAAAACACTGCTCAGAATCCCACAAACTGCACAATGGGTGCGTGAAGCATGGCAACTTGCACATGCTTGGCAATTGTTTCCTGTCCTTAAAGATTTCTATTCTAATGAAGATGGTAAGGCGTTTCAGGAATGGGTAACGTCCTATAAACGGATAACCTCACGTAACCGGCAAACGGATGAAGTACGTGTTCTGGATTTGATCATAAAACAATATGAATATTTAGAAATCAGCAAACCAGCTTGTTTAATTTGCTATGGATTTGATTTTTTTACGCCGCAACAAAATTCGTTCTTGAATAAACTGCGCACGACAGGGTGTGAAGTTTTAGCGGTGAATCCATTAGCCGAGAAAAGAAAGTCGCAAAGCCATACTAAGCGTGTCGCCAGTGTCAGTAGCCAGGATGAGATCTATCAAGCAGCAAAATGGGCGAGGGCGCGCTTGGAGTCTGATAATACTGCGCGTATTGGTATTGTCGTGCCCGCCCTAGCCAGTTATCGCGGCACAATACAAAGAATATTTCATTCGATAATGATGCCTGAAGTTAGGTATGTGCTGCCAGGCTCAACGGATCAGGTTTTACCGTTTAATATCTCGCTGGGAATGGCGTTATCTGCTTATCCGCTAATCAATATGGCGTTGATGATTTTAAAGCTCATGGGTCGGGAGTTGGAGTTTGAGCAGGTTAGCCATTTATTGCGTTCCCCTTTTTTGGTAGGGGGCGAAGAAGAAAAGAGTTCGCGAGCCATGTTGGACGCAAAAATACGTAAATATGCTGATCCTTTGATGACGCTGGAACGGCTAGTAGTTATCATTAAACATGTTGGAGGCCAGGCTTGTCCAATCTTGGTGCAATGTTTATCCGAATTACTGGTGTTTCGTCAGACAAAATTACCGCGCACAATGAATCATGCTGCTTTTGTGCAGCTTGTTGCTGAAATACTGCAGCTTGTTGGTTTTCCTGGAGAGCGAAGTCTAGATTCCACTGAATACCAGACCCTAAAGAAATGGCATGAAGTGATGGCGGAGTTTGTAACGCTCGATAATGTCAAGCAAAAGACCAGCTATGCTGAAGCCGTACGTTGTTTGCAACGTATAACATCAGATACCTTATTTCAACCTGAAACACCTGAAGTGCCTATTCAAATCTTGGGTGTGCTGGAAGCGGCAGGTATGGATTTTGATCATCTTTGGGTCATGGGATTATCTGATGAACAATGGCCGTTACGCCCACATCCCAACCCGTTTTTACCGCTTGAACTTCAGCGTAAAGCGCAACTGCCCTTAGGGTCCACCCTTGAATCATTCGCTTATTCGCAGCGGCTGACAGAAAACTGGTTATCCAGCGCAGACGAAGTGATTTTTAGTTATCCGCAGCACAGTGATGATCGAGATGGGCATGAATTAAAGCCCAGTCCACTGATTAAATCAATCATGGAGTGTGCGCTGGAATTGCCGGCTTATATCAGTCATCATAGTCAAATAGTTAAGGCGGGTGGGCTTGAATGTGTCGAAGATGATCACGTGCCGCCGTTGACGGATTCGGTGAAGCAACAGGCGATTAAAGGCGGCACAGCGGTTATTAAGGATTATGCGGCTTGTCCATTTCGTGCCTGGGCAAAACATCGCTTGAATGTGGAAAGTATAGCGGTACCGCATACTGGTTTGGATGCGATGGAGCGGGGTTCTTTAGTGCATGATGTATTAGCGCAGATATGGAGCAAATTAAAGAAAAAGGGAAAACTTGTCTCGATCAGCGCTGAAAGTTTAGATAATATGCTGTTAAGTGCCGTTAAAAACTCAATACAGTCGATGAGTAAATTGCGCTCGAGTGCGCTTTCAGGTCGTTTTTCTGATGTTGAAGAGCGTCGTCTCGTGAGTTTGGTACGTGAGTGGCTAGAGCAAGAAAAAAAGCGCAGTGATTTTACAGTGATTGCCACCGAAGACAAGCGCACCATTCACGTAGGTGGGTTGATGTTTAATACACGTCTTGATCGAGTGGATGAATTGGATAATGGACAACACATTGTTATTGATTATAAAACAAGCAAGCAGTCGATTAGCGCCATGTTGAGTGATCGTCCTAAAGAACCACAGCTTCCGCTATATTTGGTGATGGCAGAGGAGGGCGCAGTTGGTGCTGCATTTGCTGCTCTAAAACGTGGCCAGATGAGTTTTGTAGCGATTGTAAAAGATGAAGGTCTTTTGCCGGGTGTTAAAGCATTTTCTGACTCAAATGGGTGCAAGCAATTTAGATCATGGGATGAGTTAGTTGAAACTTGGCGGCATGATTTAACTAATCTTGCGATTGGTTTTGCCAGTGGTGATGTAAAGGTAAGTCCTAAAGATTATCCGGCAACTTGTGATTATTGCGACATGCAATCATTTTGTCGGATTGGGGAGCGAATGGGCGGGTCTAATAAAACAGCCAGAATTTAACCAGGTATTTGCTGTTTTTCTTTTGTTGCATGTTTGATATTAGCCGTCGCGAGTGAATAGATATCCATGTTTTTCTTGCTTACTTTACGATATGCTTTTATTGCCTCATCGTATTCTTTTAAATCAAAAAAAGCATTCCCTAGGTCGTAAGTTAGCGCGTCTTTGTTTTTGCCTTTTTTGTCTATTTTTATTGCTTTTAATAGATAAAATTTTGATAGTGATGGTTTGCCAAGATCTGAATAACAAGTTGCAATCGCCCAGATAGCTTCGATGTCATTAGATTGATATTTAGAAGATTTTTTAAATGCATTTATTGCATCTTGATATCTTTCAGTTTTAGCAAGTATGTCCCCGACGACATACCAGGCATGATTTAAATCATTATGATAGGGTTTCTTTACGCGTCCCGTTTTATTGTCAATAAGTAACGTCAGAGCGGTTTCTTCTTCTCCTGCCTTCAGTAAATCATAAATTTTATTAAATATATTATCCATTGATGGCCAAGCCTTACAGGGTTTGTCAGAGACTGGTTGCTGGGAATTAGTGGGCGTACAAGTAGGACATATTGACAAAGCGATCATGATAACGGCGACGCCCGAAATGTCTTAATCCTCCTTACGAAATATGTGAATACACTTAAACCTGGATACCTGCGTAACTATAGAGCGTTATGTCTGTTCCAGAAAGGAGTCGTTCATTCATCAAATCCAAATCATTAAATGACCCGACGCGCCTTACTTGTTTGTTATCAACAGTATGATCTTTAAAGTTATTGTAATGCAATTTAATCGCATTGTCGAAATACAATCCGGCAAGATCAAGCTCATTAAATAGCTTGCTTATTATGGCCTCTATGTATGATAGGCAGCGGCTCATTAGGAATAACTATTCTTGGTAATCTAGCCATGGAAATAGCATACAATGGCTTAACTAATCAATCTGGCTGACCCCATGCTATTAAATGCAAATCAAAGTTAATTTTCTCGACAATCTCAGACTTGAGGCTAAGTTTGATGATTTTACGGTCATCACTGACCAACCTATTCGCTACAAAGGTGACGGCTCAGCCCCAAGTCCTTTTGATTATTTTTTGGCTTCATCGGCGCTTTGTGCAGCCTATTTTGTGCGGGTGTATTGTTTATCCCGTGACATCCCTACCGAAAATATCCGTCTATCGCAAAATAATATTGTTGATCCTGAAAACCGTTATAACCAAATCTTTCAAATTCAGGTGGAGCTGCCAGAAAACATCTCTGAACAAGATTGCCAAGGTATCTTAAAAGCGATTGACCGCTGTACCGTAAAGAAAGTCGTACAAGCTGGCCCTGAGTTTAAAATTGAGTCCGTTGAAAACCTCGACGAAAACGCGCAAGCCATGCTAATGGGTCAACCAAAAGTTGATTCCAGCACTTTCATCTTAGGCAAAGACCTGCCACTTGAACAAACCATTTCGAATATGACGGGTATTTTGTCTGGCCTTGGCATGAAGATCGAGATTGCTTCTTGGCGCAATCTTGTGCCCAATGTGTGGTCACTGCATATCCGCGATGCGGCGTCGCCTACGTGTTTTACCAATGGTAAAGGCGCAACCAAAGAAAGCGCACTGTGCTCGGCACTCGGTGAATTTATCGAGCGCCTTAACTGTAATTTCTTTTACAACGACCAGTATTTTGGCGAAGCCATTGCCAATGGCGACTTTGTGCATTACCCCAGTGAAAAATGGTTTAAATTGGAGTCAAATGACGCGCTGCCCGCAGGCATTTTGGATGAACATTGCTTAAGCATATACAACGAAGACGGTGAACTGCGTGGCTCACATCTGATTGACACTAACTCAGGGTTGGTTGAGCGTGGCATATGCGCTATTCCCTATGTGCGTCAGTCCGATGGCGAAACTGTTTATTTTCCATCCAATTTGATTGAGAATTTGTTTTTAAGTAACGGCATGAGTGCGGGCAATAACCAGCATGAAGCGCAAGTGCAATGTCTGTCAGAAATTTTTGAGCGTGCGGTAAAAAAACAAATTATAGAACAAGAGATTACTTTGCCAGACGTGCCGCAACACGTGCTTGAAAAGTACCCAGGCATCTTAGCGGGCATTAACGCTCTGGAAGAAAATGGTTTCCCTGTTGTGATTAAAGATGCTTCATTAGGCGGTCAATTCCCAGTGATGTGTGTGACACTCATGAACCCAAAAACGGGTGGTGTATTTGCATCATTTGGTGCTCATCCAAGCTTTGAAGTGGCGCTAGAGCGCAGCCTGACTGAACTATTGCAAGGTCGCAGCTTTGAAGGTTTAAATGATGTGCCACAACCCACCTTTAATAGCCTAGCGGTGACGGAGCCAGAAAACTTTGTTGAGCACTTTATTGATTCAACGGGTGTGATTTCTTGGCGCTTTTTTAGTAGCCAACATGATTATGAATTCTGCGAGTGGGATTTTTCAGGATCCAACGAAGAAGAGAATGCGTGCTTATTGGATATTTTAAAGAGCCTAGGCAAGCAAGTGTATATCGCCCATTTTAATGAGCTAGGCGCCACGGCTTGTCGCATCCTCGTGCCGGATTATTCGGAAGTGTATCCCATTGAGGACCTTATTTGGGACAATACCAACAAGGCGCTGGATTACCGTGAAGATATCTTGAATATTCATTCGCTGAGTGATGATGCCTTGGCGAATTTACTGGCGCGTTTAGACGACAGTCAGTTAGATAACTACATGGACATTAGAACCCTGATTGGCATTGAGTTCGATGAAAATACGGTTTGGGGACAACTGACCATTCTTGAGCTGAAGATTCTGATTACTCTTGCCTTAGATAAGCTTGATGAGGCCATTGAATTAGTAGCAGCGTTCTTGCAGTACAACGATAATACCGTAGAGCGCGGCTTGTTCTATCAAGCGGTTCATGCTGTGCTTGAAATCACCTTGGACGAAGAATTAGCACTTGAGCATTTTATCGTCAACCTGAATAAAATGTTCGGCAAAAGTACTATGGATAATGTAGTTGGCTCTATTACTGGCGAAGTAAGGTTCTTTGGTTTAACCAAAACCAGCATGAAGCTAGAAGGCTTAGACAAGCACCTAAGACTCATTGAAAGCTACAAAAAGCTTCATCAAGCCCGCGCAAATCAATGAAATCAAGCTGTTTGACCAAGTACCTATGTATAATATTGAGCACTAGAATTTCCTAATTTCAATATGCTAAAAACATTTAAACAGTTTGTAAAAGAACATTTTGCTGATAATAATGCCTTAACAAAACCGAACGCGCATGATATTGCATTGGCTGCGGCAACGCTGATGTTTGAGGTGATTAAATCGGATAGCGACATTCACCTATTTGAGAATCAGCAGATGGCAGAACAACTACGCAAGCAATTTGATTTGTCTCGTGAAGAAATAGCTGAATTGGTTACTTTGGCCGAAAATGCTTCCGATGAAGCTGTAAGCTTGCAGAGCTTCACGCGTCAATTATGTGACTCGTGGGATAATTCGCAACGCTGTGAGTTAATCGAGGATCTCTGGCTTATTGCGCTCGCCGATGGAAAAATTGATGCGCATGAAAGGCATGTTATTCGAAAGATAGCCGCACTTTTATATTTAACGGACAAACAAATAGCTCTCGCCAAAATAGCGGCTAATCGTAGAAATGAAGCGCTGTAAATAGTGCTAATTTGTCTGTCTATGATAGAGAATAGAGCTCAAGGGGTTAGGTTCGATTGATATTGGTTTCTTCTCAAATTTAGCAGAGCAATCGAGTCTGGCCCCTTAATTTTTTGACTTGCAGCAAATCTTTAATGTATATACAATTGTATGTATTAATAAAGGATGTGCCGTGTATGAATGGGACGAAGAAAAAAGACAAACGAATATTGAGAAACATGGAATCGATTTTATCCGTGTTAAAGAAATGTGGAATTATCCGGTGTGTGAATTTGTTTCTCTGCAGACTGGGCACAATGAGAAACGACTACTTGCCATTGGTCGACTTGGAGAGTTTTATATTACCGTCGTATACACATGGCGTGGAAATAACAAGCGCATAATCAGCGCTAGAAAGGCGAGGAAAAATGAGCAAAAATATTACCAAGATGAAAACCGGTGAAGGATTGGATAAAGATCAAACAGATTTGAAACGATTAAAATTGATGTCTGATAAAGACATCGATGTATCAGATATTCCAGAACTTGATGAAAACTTCTTCAAAAACGCAAAGGTAATAATGCCATCAGAAAAAAAACATTTGAGCTTACGCCTAGACGCAGATGTTCTCGCATGGCTCAAGTCTCAGGGCAAAGGCTACCAAGGTAGAATTAATGCTATCTTACGTTCGTACTATGAAGCACACCGTGAAGATACGCCTAAGTCTTAGGCTATATTAGTTTAAGTTCAAACGGACATCACCTAAAATAAATAAGTGATGTGTCTCCAGAATTCCTATGTTAGAGAATGGAGTTCAAGGAGTAAGGTTCTGTTGATATTGGTTTCTTCTCATATTTGGTGAAACAATCGAGTTTGTCCCCTTAGGTTCTCCTTTGAACCAATGGAGCAAATTTAATGATCATGAGTTCTAGAACAACCAAGACAACAACAAAAATGATCAAGGGAAGCCAACTCCACTGAGTAAATGCTACCCAGGCAGAATATAAAAAACCAAAATTAGTTACGACACCAAATAATCCGTTAATTAAAGGACTGGTAAATGATTTAGCTCCACATCTCTTACAGACTGCAGGTATCAATGTGCCAGAACGGAATTTTGCCCAAGATGATATCCCTAGTTGACCGCAAACCGGACAAGTATGCATTAAGCTGACCTCTTTGATTTTTTCCTTTTTGGTTTCTTAAATATAACGCTAGCTATTTTGCTTACACCATACAAAAAATAAAGGCACGCCGCGATAGCTAAAGATTTCAAAGCAAATACAATTGAAAACCAAACGGGTCTATTATCTAGAAGTAAACTATTTCCAGTTCTTAGATCTTGTATTTCCCCTTTAGAAATACCCGACCAAAGATCAACCCCAAGCCGTACAACTAAAAGAATACAGATAGAACTAAAAGAGGTCAGATTCGATTGATGTCTCTTTCACCCAATTTAGCAGATCAATCGAGTCTTGTATCCGGACACTGCTACAGTTTACAGCAACGAAATCTTACGTAACTCACTCCATATTTGCATCAAGAAATAGTGATTGTCCTAGGGTTTTGAAAAACTTCTGATACATCTCAGGGTCTTCGACAGCTCTCATGTTGTGTTGCACACTGACCCGCATCAACGATTGAGTTGTATCCTTAGGACGCACAGTGACCGTCATACGAGTCAAGTCATTTCGATAATAAAATGGGCCCCAGCTTCTGAAGTTAGTATTGAATATGAGTAAGTTATCCGTTTTATACAAGTAATAAGTCGGTCTATCTGCCCAGGCTTTATCATGACTGAACAATTTTTTGCCAGATACAATTCCTAGTTCCTCATCCACCACATCAATATCGAAAAATAAGTCTTGCATGCTCTCAACCGCTACTCGCAATAATTTGCCCCGATCAGTTGTATCAAATACGCGGCTCTGGATAGACCGAAGTTTAACCTGGCTATCCTCCGACATCAGAATCTGACTTCGTGAACTCCATTGAATTTCCGCGCCCCTTTGCATAGCACATCCCTGAAATATAAAACTCATGAGCAGTACTAGGGCGAAACGAGTTAACAAGTCTTTACTTAATAATAAGGGTTTCATTTTTCTCCGGCTGTAACAAACGTTACAGAACAAAGTTCATGTTGGCCGTGTTGAATGGTTCCATCTTATCTTCGAGTCACAAACAAGGAACGTTCCACAGCCATAAAAAAATTCTGGTAAACCTTAGGATCTTCAATCGGTTCGGTATTAAATAGCGCGTTAACCCTAACCTCGGTTTGTTCTTTCCCTTTGGGCTGTACGACAACGGTTAATTGGACAAACCCTATTCCATTGGGCCCGAACTTGCCAGCAGTAGCCAGTCCCATAGGGCCATTGATACGCTCGATAATAAACCCCAGGTCTTGCAAAGCAGCTACGACACCTCTCAAGGCTCTATTCTGATCTTTAACATCAAAACTTCTGGTCTGAAAACTACGTATCTTCATTTGTGCTTCGTTGACAGCCAACAGCTCTTGTGGTGGTTTTTGAGGTCCTCCTGCACAGGCTGACAGAAGAATAGTCAGCACTAATATCAATAAACTCTTATGGGTGTTCACGTTGACGCTCTCTCAGATTTGGTGTGCTTCGAGAAACACACTCTTAGATAATTTTGAAAAAAACTGCTGATAAATTTCGGCATCATTAATAATTTCGAGACTCAATTGTCCGGGTGGAATGTAATGATCACCTGTATTACCATCTCCCTTCCACAGGGATCTATAAAAAAGGATTCTTACAGAAAATTGAGACGAATCAATCTCTGACCGTCTGGTTACCAAGGAGGCATTGATTTGTTGGTGAAGATCAACCGGGGTGATTACGGCTTTTCCTCCTAGAGCACCTAGCACAAAAATGAAGCCTTGAAATATCTCTTGTCCAAATTCCCGGGCCCCACGTTCTTTGGCGGCTCTAAGTACACCGACATCCTTTGAACTTTCTTCCAACTGAAAACCCAAATCCTGCAAGACCGCAGCCGAAGCAGATATGAGTTTTTTTTCATCGGAAGTCTCAAACATGCGGGTCTGCATGGCCTTGTGTTGGGCGCTTTTCGGAGTCAACTCAAAAAAACTCTCCACCTTAGGCATTGGTGTACAACCCGATAACAGGCTACCTAAAATGATAAGAATTAACCATTGGAATATTTGTGGGGAATCCTTCATGAAAATAATTCTAGAATTGTGAGTAGTTGTAAGCAAAGTCTCTTACTTTTTTCATCTCATCAAATTTGATGATAATAGTTAAAGTCTTTTGTGTAGTGCTACTTTCTGCTTGACTAGAACCACCTCCTAAGATAATAAGGCCTCCCGCAAAGGAGTTCTGAGTATCCAAACGGTTGGAGGAAACTTTATCGTAGATCCAAACTTCACGACGTTTCTCATCAGTGGTTACAATATTA
>JAOULU010000222.1 GCA_029881855.1 Nitrosomonas sp.
CACAAGCTCATGATATTTCAATGCATTACATTGTAACTGAGGCAGGTGTTTTTCAGAATGGAAACCAAGGCCTTATTCCAATCATACAAAAATAGCAAGAGACTAGTGTTCTTCACCCCAACGCGGCATTAAAGCATGCTTGACACCTAAATGGTCAAGTATCCTTGCAACCACAAAATCAATCAAATCCTGCACACTCTGTGGATGATGATAGAATCCGGGGTTTGGCGGTAAAATTACCGCACCACTGCGTACCAACCTAAGCATATTTTCTAAATGAATAGTGGAAAATGGCGTTTCCCTCGGCACCAAAATGAGCTGCCGATTTTCCTTTAACATCACATCAGCTGACCGTTCAATTAAGTTCTGACTCATACCGGTCGCAATAGCGGCCAATGAACCCATTGTGCAAGGACATATCACCATTGCATCAGCTGGATTAGAACCAGATGCTACTGGCGCAAACCATTCTTCACGCCCAAAGACACATAATTGCCCATCCATCACATTAAATCTTTGCTTAAAAAAAGCCTCAGCTTCTTTAGCCTGTGAAGGCAGTGTTAATTTCATTTCCTGCTGTGCAACAATCTGTGCTACTTTCGAATAGATCAGATAAATTTTCAGCCCTTGTGCCAACAATACTTCTAACAAACGTATCCCATAAGGCATGCCGGATGCACCAGTAAATGCCAATGTAATCGTTTGAGGATTTCTCATCTTGATCCATGTTGTGCTAAAAAGCCACACACAATTTTAGATAGATATATCATAGTAATTTAGTTAAACAATTTTTGTCATGGATCAGTATCGGCTGGTGAGTCATTCATCACCTGTTCATGACGTTCAATAAAGTCTTTTGTACTATCAATACCACGTAATTGCAGCACATAATTACGTACAGCCGCTTCCACCAATACCGCCAAGTTACGTCCAGCAGCAACAGGAATGATCACCTTACGAATATCGACACTCATAATATGCTCATTTAAGTTACTGATGGGTAAACGTTCCAAATTACTTTGGTCTGCCCCACCAGTATTTTGTAAATGCACAATAAGTTTCATATTCTTATGCCGACGCACGGCTGTTTCGCCAAAAATGGTGCGAATATTCAACATACCCAAGCCCCGAACTTCCAGATAATCTCGTAACATTGGCGGGCAACGACCTTCCAATGTTTCGGGCGCAATACGGCGTAATTCGACAACATCATCTGCAACCAAACCATGACCCCGGCTTATCAGTTCTAGCGCTAATTCACTTTTTCCTACACCACTTTCCCCGGTAATCATGACCCCCATACCCAGTACATCTAAAAGCACACCATGCAAACAACTTGATGGAGCCAGCACACGTCCAAGATAAGAACGTATTAACCAGATAACTTCCAAGCTAGGGTATGTTGAACACAACAATGGTATATTTGCAGTATTCGACATATCAAGTATAGCCGCAGGTACTTCTGCAGCATCCGCCACAATAATGCATACAAGATTACTGTGTTTAAGAAGTGATAATTTTTTATCAAGTGCGGCCGCACCCAGCTTATTTAAATATTGGATCTCATCGCTGCTAAGTACCTGTATCCAGTTAGGGTGTATAAAATTTAAATGGCCGATCATACCCTGGGTTGATTGCGCAATTACTTCATCACGAAGCTCCTGCTCCCCTCCATCATGACCTGCAAACCAGGTTAAGCCAAGCTTCTCCTTTTTATCTTCAAATAATTGAGCAATACTAATTTGTGACATTAGGCGCCCAATCGGCTATCAGCTTGTGCATCTCAGCAGCATCTTTACTATTTAAAATACTTTCCCGAAATTGTTTATCACTAAACATTTGCGCTAATTCGCTTAAAATTTGTAAATGTTGATCTGTAGCCTTCTCCGGCACCAATAAGATACAGGCAATATTCACTGGCTGACCATCTGGGGCATCAAATGGTATGGCTTCTTTCATTCTAACAAGTGCGGCAACCGCTTCTCGTAACCCTTTAATACGCCCATGTGGGATTGCTACGCCTTGACCCAGCCCGGTAGAACCAAGTTTCTCACGCGCAAATAAACTATCAAACACTTGACTTTTTGCGACATGGATTGAGTTTTCAAATAGTAATCCAGCCTGTTCAAAAACACGCTTTTTACTAGCCACATCTAAGTCAACGATAACGTTGGAAAGCGGCAATAACTGTGAAATAAGATTCATGCAATTAAATAATTTCTGTTAGAAAATAAAGATGTTTTCTTAAGGTGCAACTTAATTAATTGCATTAGCCAACCTTTAAAAAACATGGTCATTTTAATTAAAAAACTTATAGCTTAGCGGATTAATGGTCATTCTTCTTCAATATCCTGATTTCTTAATGCACCATGATTTCTACGTTCCAGATTCTTCTCCTTATATTTCAATATCTGGCGATCTAATTTATCGACAAGGCTGTCAATAGATGCATACATATTAGTGCCATTTGCCTCAACAAAGATATCTTTACCTCGCACATGTACATTCGCTTCTGCTTTTTGCTTATGCTTCTCAACCGATAGAATTACTCTAACATCAATAACATGATCAAAATGGCGAGTGATTTTTTCAATCTTTGAAATAACATATTCACGCATTGCATCGGTAATTTCCACATGGTTACCGGTCAATTGAAGATTCATTTAACTTCCTTTATCTTAATTAAAAAGTTTTACGAAGATTCGCTGGAGGTATTTGCATTGACTCTCTGTACTTTGCAATAGTCCGACGAGCCACAACAATACCTTGTTGCTCAAGCATTAGCGAAATCCGATTATCACTGAGTGGTTTCTTTTGGTTCTCTGTTTGCACGAGTTGTTTAATCAAAGCCCTAATTGCCGTAGCAGAACAAGCACCTCCTGTGTCAGTTGCCACATGGCTACCAAAAAAATACTTGAGCTCAAAAATTCCTCTCGGGGTATACATAAACTTCTGTGTGGTCACACGTGAAATTGTTGATTCATGCATGCCTAAGCTGTCTGCAATCTCTCTCAATACAAGTGGACGCATAGCCACAGCACCGTGCTCAAAAAACTGACGTTGCCGTTCTACAATCGCGTTCGATACACTGAGTATCGTGCTTGAACGCTGTTGTATGTTTTTTATAAGCCATTTAGCCTCATTTAATTGGCTTGTTAATCCACGTGATGACTCATCACGCTTATATTTAAGTATATTTGCATAAAGACGATTAATACTTAGCTTGGGAATTGCGTCTAAATTAAGATTGGCAACCCAGACCCCATTAATTTTGGAGACGATAATATCCGGCACAATATACCGTGCATCCACAGCATTAAATAAACTACCAGGCTTCGGATTAAGATTAGTAATGAGTTGGCGC
>JAOULU010000224.1 GCA_029881855.1 Nitrosomonas sp.
TTCTTTTAAAATATGGCCGCGCCCTGAGAGTAGAGGCCATAGAGAACGCCAAAGGCGTTTGCGTTTCTGATCAATGAGTGTGACATGTAGCGGCGCCTGTTCTTTCCCCCAATAAGGACGCATATCTAGTAGTAGACAATCTAGAGCGCTGACCAGCGCAGATAAATAAGTGCCTTGATGGGTGCGGCCATTATTTTCTGTCATTGACATTTCAACTGGTGCCCATTCACTTTGGTGGCGACCAAGTAACATGCCAACAATCATTCCAATAGCAGATCGCAGCATAATCAGCAAAGTAAAGATACCACCTGTGATTCCCAGTCGCTTGATTTTTTTACGGGAAAATTTTACGCCACGTGCGACTAACCCAACAGCAAAAAACATACCGTAAATCGTATCTCTGCCAGCTTGTTTTATACACAGTGCCGGGCGTTGTACTAACTTAGGCTCAGATGGATTTTGAAGATAGTTATGCAAACGGTACAGTACTTGCTCTGGCTTTCCGCGTATGCCTAAGTCCAACGATGTCATGTTAGTTGTGCCGCCCGGGATAATCATCAGGATGGGCCATTCTGAGGGCGGTAATTTTGCAAACAGATGGCCGAGTATTGCAAGAGTGGTGCCATCACCAGCAATAACAATGAATAAATCAATGTCATGTTGCAACAGTGTATCAAATGCAGTCTTAAAGGTAGGCGCATCAGTCGCTTCGCAGAGAATTATTTCTGGTAATTTACTCAATGCATGTTGAATGGCATCTATACGTTTACGTGCTTGACCGCCAAGTGGGTTGAGCAAGCAGCCAATTTTTGCGGTGCCATTATGTAGATGCTCCACTCTTGATTCTATGGTCATCAACTGTGATCTTTAGAAGTTGTGTCGTGTGTTTTTTTTGTATCAAGGGGTGCACGGGTAAAGATTCTGACAGCCCATTGATCTCGGTCTCGACTAGGGTCAATGTCTTGTAGCCAGGAGCGTAATACCCCTTCTTTGCGCCAGATGTTCCAAGCAGCAAATAGCCGTACAGTAAGTATTCCTGTTGAAATTAAATGCCATGAGACAACTAATAAGAGGCCTAATCCTGGCTGGTCGATCAACCATCCAAAGGATAGTAGCAGTAAGTTAGGGTTGCGTCGGGCGGTAATGAGTCGATTGTAGGAGTCTATTTTGTGCCAAATAAACATATCAAAGGATGCCATCCAAAGGAATGCACCTTCGCACAATCGCCCACCCACATAGCCAAGAAGCATTAACCACATGAGTATCTCCAGACCGACCATAGGTGTTGATGCGGCCGCCAAACCAATCCCCCAGGCAAGATACCAGAGGGGAGGGTGAATAATATCCAGACCATGATCAAGTACATCACCTAAACGACTTGAGGTGACAGTGACACGTGCGAGTTTGCCATCGACAGTATCAAGGAAAGTCATGAACCAGCCCATCAGAAGCCCCATTGCAAAAAAGCCATACCAGAATGCAACACCTGCAAAAACCGCAAAAACAACACTCAGGTAGGTGACATGATTGGGTTGCCAGCCGTGGCGTACACAAAAATGTGTTGACCAGAATGCTGGCATAGGCCAGACCCATTTAGTGACTAGATCAGTTACACCTTTATATGATCCGGAAAAAAGCTCTTTTTCCAATAATCTACTATTTTCAGAGGTAATGGGTAATAGATAGGGTGGGTCCTTTTTTTTCAGGTTTTGTTGGAAATCTATGTTCAGATCCTCTAGGCTACATGGCGGCAGAGCAGATAAAGTATGCATATTGTAGGCTTTATCCTGACTAGCTAATTCTTTTAGCAACGCTTGGGCTTGAAGGCCATCGATACGTATAGCAGCGGGTATTTTCTCGTTGCTAAGCAACACCATTTTTTCTTGTTTGTCGATCAATACTGCCAAGACTCTGGGATCGAATAGATGACTAGCACTGAGAAATAATACTAATTCTGTTGCTGGAATTTCTTTTGCATTTTCGATTAGAGTGGCTTGTTCGTTAGCTTTGACCATGCGTTTTAAACGCTCTTGACCATTTAGTCCCCAAACCTTTGTTTCATTTTCACCGAAGATATAAATATAAGTTGTTGAAGTTGGCATGTGTAAGATGGTTATCCAGTTATTTCTAGAAAGATGCGTGCACTATTTGAATCAATATTTGAGAGTCAAAATCTTTTGTCCTAACATGCAATGAGTGTGTAAATTGCCCGGAATTTTCTTCTTTGGAACTTCGATTGGTTCTTGTAAATTAGAGAAGCTTACAATAGATTCCACTTTATCGCTATACTAAGAGATTAGCTTGTAGGCAAGTCATTGAGTTGTGTAATTTAAAAAATATTAAACAACCATGTCTGAAAATTTAATTTGGCATCATGTGACCGTTACAAGACAAAAAAGAGCGGCGCAGAATGGGCACAAAAGTGCCGTTTTGTGGTTTACGGGACTATCAGGCTCTGGAAAATCTACCATTGCGCATGCTGTAGAAGAACAGTTGTTTCACATAGGGTGTCACACTGTAGTGTTAGATGGGGACAATGTGCGCCATGGTTTATGTGCTGATCTTGGTTTTTCAGTGCAGAATAGATCGGAGAATATTAGGCGTATCGGCGAAGCTACAAAATTATTTGTTGAGGCTGGGCTCATTACACTTACGGCTTTTATTTCTCCATTTTGTGCTGATCGAGACAAGGTACGTGAGTTATTTGTAGCGGGTGATTACTTAGAAGTTTATTGTCGATGTACGCTTGATTGTTGTGAACAACGAGATATAAAAGGTTTCTATCAACGTGCTAGAGCAGGAGAAATCAAGGAGTTTACGGGTATATCCTCACCTTATGAGGTGCCTAATGATCCAGAATTAATTTTGGATACTGATCAATTGACAGTTGATGAATGCGTGCAGAAAGTCATTCTATTATTACGAAAACAGGGCGTTATCCCGTCAGACTAAGCGATTAAATATTGATGTCCATAATTTGATATCTGTGAGTTGTTGTTAGAATACGCGTCTTAGCCATAAGTTTGCAATTAGAATTAGAAAAATACTTGGAAAAAGTGCGACAAATATAGGGTTGATACGTAATAGAAGACCCGTATTTGCGATTATTTGATCTAGTAAATAAACAGCAATTCCTATGATGGCAGCAAATACCAGTTTATTACCTAAACCTGAACGGATTGACCCAAAAACAAAAGGGATCGATATAAGCAACATGGCGATAGTCATTAATGCACCGCCTGCTTTACGCCATAGGGCGAGTGCGTAGGAGTCAGCATCTTGGCCGGTATTGCGTAGAAAGTTTACATGCTGTAATAACTCCAAAGGAGATAAGCTTTCAGGTGGTTTTGTGAGTGTTGA
>JAOULU010000223.1 GCA_029881855.1 Nitrosomonas sp.
TTTTTGGTCAGGGTTTTGGTTTCTTGCCGGAATCCTTGAAATATCTCCGTCCATTTGCAATTACTACGGTATTACAGGCCAATGTGCCACTGAGTAGTTATAGCGTTGAAGCTGGAGAAAGACATCAGACATCAAATAGCATGTCTTGGGGTGGATCAATTCAATACTCAATTCCCTACTTGCAATCTGTTGTTAAAGACTTCGGCATTCCTGCGCCATTTAATCGCATGATTCCAGTCGTTGAGGTTTCTGCAAACAGTTGTGTTGATCGTGCTTGTACGCATACCACGGGCAGTATTAACCCGGGTGTAATTTGGCTTGGCAGGAAGTTTCAATTAGGTATTGAAGCAACGGTACCATTTAATGATACAACAGGTCGAGACGTGGGGATGCTAGCCCAATTTCATGTCTTTATTGATGATCTAGCGCCAAGAAGTATTGGCCGTCCTTTATTTAGATAACTTTTTAGGAAGCCACCATGAATTATCTGAAAATTTGTTTGTTTCTTATGTTGCAACTATGTATTACTTCTATTCATGCGCATGCTTTTATCGAAGAAGCGCAACCTAAGGCAGGTGAGGAGCTTGATGTATCACCCAAAGTTATTGAACTGACTTATGATAGAGAAATTGAACCGGCTTTGAGTCGTATTGAGATTTCTAGCATGACATCTGATGTGCCCATTAAGACGGGCAAGGTCCAGAATGCTGAAGGAGCGTCCAATAAACTTGTTCTGCCTGTATTTCAACTAGAGCGCGGAAGATACCATGTTAATTGGTTTGCTTTATCGAACGATGGACACCAGACCATTGGCGACTATAGCTTCACAATTAAATAATGATTTTATTTGCAGTGCTAATGTTGAATGTCGACAATCGAGTTAAGACGTGCGAGACCACTGATTACGCGTCCAGATTGATTGCGAACCTGCACAACTTGTCCTTCTGCAGCGTCAGCTAAAGCTTGGCCATCGGATGTAACGTTAAAACCCTGGCCTTGCACAACTAACTTTACTTTTTGTCCTCGAAATATGACGTAAGGGGCTCGCAGCATCTGTTGGCGTAGTGGTTGACCAGATGAGAGGTTATTCAGTGTAATTCTCCCAATGACGCTTTCTATGTCAGTAGCAACATCCTCAGGCATTTTCACTAAATTAGCTAATTTAGGTGCTACATCCCCAATATTTAATGCCTCACCACGCGAAACTGGCCGTGTCATGTATAACACGTTTGCCATGACATTTATCTCTGCAGGTACATAAATAGTCCAAGCTGTCGCACTATTGCAGCGTACTCCAATGGAAGTTTTCCCCCATAAGCGTGCCCCCGTCGGTAAAAAAGGTGATAATTCTGGGCACAATGGCAATGTAATGCGTTTATCAATTTCCCCTATGTCTGCAACGACCTTCCCAGAAAGTTCCATCGTATTACTATAGATGAAATTATTCACGGCCTTTTTAATCAATGATATGTCTTGAAGTTTTGTTTCCGGCTTGCTCTCAGCCGCAAACAATAATGTGGGTGAAGATGTAAAAATCAGCAGACAAGCGATTAATTTTAAACATTGAGTCATAATTTTAGCCAATAAAGTTTTGCCGCATCCGGCAATTTTTGCCGCCACATCGATATAGTAATCAGAAAAAAATAATAAGGTCTGACAAAGTGGCAGCAATTTCCTGTCTTTTTCAATGGTTTGTAAGGTATGTATTTGCGAAAGCGTAATTGGCATGCTACTTGCTATATTAAAGATATAAAAACCAACATGGAATGATTTATATGATTAGTAAACTTGATAAGGCGACAAACTTTCATCATCAGGCACTAAGTCTCAGGGCAGCTAGACAAGAATTGCTTTCAAGCAATGTTGCTAATGCAGATACACCAAACTTCAAAGCGAAGGATATTGATTTTACAAGCGTACTACATGATAGGTTGTCTTCTTCAGGGGTGAATAAAACAGGGTTAATCACGACATCAGCAATGCATATTAGTACAAGTAATTCAAAAAGCATTCTTAGTGATGATGTCCTATATCGTGTTCCTCTTCAGCCAAGTGCTGATGGAAATACGGTGGATATGGATAGCGAGCGAACACGCTTTGCAGATAACTCTATTAAATATGATGCAAGTATAACGTTTATTAGTAACCAATTTAGGATGCTGCTTTCAGCTATACAGGAGAGGTAATCATGTCATTATTTAATATATTCGATATTGCCAGTTCGTCTATGACCGCACAATCTCAACGATTAAATGTGGTTGCAAGTAATCTTTCCAATGCTGATAGTGTTACCAGTTCAACAGGTGAGCCTTATCGTGCTCGTCAAGTTGTTTTTAGTACGTTACAAGCTGCTAAGAATGGAGCGAGTGGTGTAAAAGTAGCTGGTGTTGTTCATGATGCCACACCGATGAAACAGGTGTTTGAGCCTAATCACCCGCTGGCAGACGATGATGGATATATCACCATGCCTAATGTCAGTGTAGTGGATGAGATGGTTAATATGATGTCAGCGTCACGTTCATACCAAAATAGCGTAGATATGATGAATACGACGAAGTCATTGTTACAGAAAACACTGACAATTGGACAATAAGGAGAAATTTAATGGAATCAGTTCAAGAAACCAACACACAATCACAAATATTTTCTACAGGCAATGCGACTGCTAAGAAAGCTGAACTAGATCCACAAGATCGATTTCTTAAGCTCCTGGTTACTCAAATGCAAAACCAAGACCCATTAAATCCGCTTGATAATGCGGAAGTAACAAGTCAATTGGCACAAATTAGCACAGTGACCGGCATTGATAAACTCAATGACACATTGCAATTGCTACTTTCAGATATTGAAGATACGCGCACTATGGAAGCTGCGGCTTTAATAGGCAGAAATGTTTTGGTGCCTGGTAATACGATGATACTTGAAAACGAGATTGCAGTAGCCGGAATTGAGTTGCCTCAGTCCGTAGATAAACTTAGTGTCACTATTTTAGATAGTTCAGGTATTGCTGTACGTACTATGGAACTGGGACCGCAATCTGCAGGCACTAGTACTATTGGTTGGGATGGCATTACAGACAGTGGTAGTGTAGCTGCTAATGGAGAATACAGTTTTACAATAACTGCGAAGCAAGGTGACAGTGATATTAAAGTAAACCCTCTAGCCTTGGGTACTGTCGGAAGTGTTACTCCAGGTGAGCATGATGCTGTTCTTGATATGGGCAGACTGGGTTTAGTTGGATTTACAGACATTAAACAAATATTCTAATTAGGAGAAGATCATGGGTTTTCAACATGGATTAAGTGGACTTAGTGCAGCATCGACTAACCTAGATGTGATTGGAAATAATATAGCAAATGC
>JAOULU010000012.1 GCA_029881855.1 Nitrosomonas sp.
GTTTTTCTTACTTGCAACATTCATGTTGGCTTCATTGTCAATGCAGAATTTAGATTCTCTGCAAGTCAATCTTCCAGAAGGAAAAGCGGAAAAACTCAGTGCTGACAAACCAGTGACTTTGACACTCACAAAGGACAGTGAAATTTTTATTAACCAGACACCGGTAACTTTAGAAACGCTGGCTACCACACTCAAACCTCTACTCCAGGCGTCGCAACAAAAATTAATTGTGTCAGCGGATAACGAAGCCCCTCAAGGTATTGTCGTGCAGGCAATGCTGCGGGCACGGGCTGCTGGCGCAGAGAATTTCTTGATTGCCGTGCAACATAAATAACACAATAGGATGAGCAGCTCTAGATCGACGGAAATTCGACTCTGGTGGCCGTTGCCACTGGCGGCGCTTGTCTGGTTGATCATCATTTGGGGATTTGGTTTCTTTCTAACAGAATCTGAGAAAGCGATCGTCACGCCCCCCGCCATTGAGGCACGCTTTGTTGAATTGCCTGAGTCAACACTGGGACAAAAACCCTCACCGCCACCTAGCAAGAATCAAGTTCAAATTAGGCCTGAAGAGGCGCCAAAACCAGAGCAGAGAACACCACCGCTTCCTCGTCACAGTCCACCCGCCCGACCACAGATTAAGCCTAAGGCAATCGAGAAAATAGAAACAGCAAAAGCATTGCCTGAGAAAGAACAGGCAAAAGTTGCAACAGCACCGCAAACGATGCCAACAGATTTATCGGATTATATCAATCAGAACAGGGCGCAGCGCCGTGTGGCAGGGATTTTTGATGGGCTTGAAAATACACAGCAACGTGTTTCCAAACCTCAGCCTTCAGCCGAAGAAATTAGAATGGCTAACGTTAAACGTAATCTGCAGGTGCCCGGTACTAGCGGTATATTTAAAATTATTAGTATTGGACCAAGATACGCTCAATTTTCTTTTCGTGCCTGGACAACAGGTGTCAGTATCCCTCGGCGGGAGTTAATTGAAGTGGAGGCCGGGCCGGATGGCGATATAGAACGCGCTATTATACGCCGTATGATTGTGCTCATTCGTCAGTATCATCAGGAAGATTTTAATTGGGAATCTCACCGCTTAAACCGTGTCATCGTGCTTTCTGCGCGGCCTCGTGATAACGAGGGACTGGAAGATTTTATGATGCGAGAATTCTTTATTGACAGGCATATGCCACTGCATATGCGGTAGCTGCGAGTAGGAAAATTTTCTTCAAAAGAAATGGTTGTTTTCTATGTCATGCTTATACGCACTATAGAGTTAATAAATAACCCGTAAAATCAGGGTTGATTGCTTGATGTGTTTATTAAATAAATCAGTAAACTAGTCGTATTTTGACAAGATGGATAACAAATGTTTTTGCTACAATTGCTTGGAATTTTGCGTAGGATCGTAAAAATATATATTTTACTGATAAGGCAGCTTGATCAGTCAAATGGAATAAAATTAATCTAGAGTATATGTCGTATGAAAACATTATTTTTACTTTTGTCTTCAATTATTATTTTATTGCTTGTTACTGCATGCGGGTCTCTACAGAAAGCTAAGCTTGATGCTGAGGTCGATCGCCTTTGTGCAATTGATGGTGGTGTGAGAGTGTATGTCAATGTAACGTTACCGCCGGACAAATTTAATAAATGGGGGCAAGTCAATTTCTATCGTCCCGATCAAGGTGAAAATACATTAGGACCGGATTATATTTACAAATGGGATGTTCATTATTATGAACTAGGAGATTCAACTTCTCATGGTGCCCATGAAACTGTCATGAAGAAAGATCACTTCAAGGTCATCCGAAAATCGGATATGAGTTTATTGGGTGAGGTTGTTATGTATCATAGAGCAGGAGGAGGGATGCCTGGACCATGGCGGACATCTTCATATCACTGCCCAAGTCAACTAGAAGCCAATGAGGGAAT
The DNA here is from genome assembly GCA_029881855.1 of Nitrosomonas sp. Taxonomy (GTDB): domain Bacteria; phylum Pseudomonadota; class Gammaproteobacteria; order Burkholderiales; family Nitrosomonadaceae; genus Nitrosomonas. The sequence goes on from JAOULU010000012.1 coordinate 1,939, forward strand.
TCTAATCAATAGAATTTTTAACAGATCTAATGGTGCAGGGAACATCGATTAAGACAGGTATTTGCTTCAAGCAGTATTAACAATGATTTTGATTGTTACGGTACTGGAATGAGTGGTTTTTTGATCCGATGAGAGAAATAGAGATAGATTAATGCACTGGCTATGGCAGCATAGAAACACCAAACAGATGCGAAAGTTTCTGTGTAAGTCCAGTAGGCGACAAAGAAACCGAAAGTGATGACAATACCAGCAATGTATAAGTGTCGGAAGCTGGAAAATATAAAGGGTACACAGGTTGCTAGCAGGTACATGACAATGACAACTTGGTATCCATCGACATCGTGTTTGTAATTAATACTGTGGTTGATGATTTCTGCGACGATTGGCTGGTTAATCAAACCAATGATGGTATAAATTGCAAGCCCTAGACCGATGAAGCCAATTGAGGCGATGATTTTTCTTCGTTTTCTATCGGTTTCTGCGCTGTAAACCGAATAGGGCGCATAAAGCGGCCAGATGATGCCGATAAAGACGCCATAAATATTACCCAGCCAAAGTTGTACTTGTGGCATGTTGTCGTTTTCCAGGGTTATCCATAATGAACCTTCAATGATTTGCTGTAAGGCAAAGATTAGTGGGATCAGTGCAATGGGTAGGTCTTTTTTGTGATGTGCTTTTTTAATTGTATTTGCGCTTACAATTAAGAGTGTGCCGCCGACAATAAAACTGGCTTCTGCTGAAAAGCACATGGTGTTATTTTTCCTGGCTAGCCTGAGTTATTTCTTGGTTGATTTGTTGTAAGGCGAATAATGGGTCTTTTGCTTGTGTGATCGGTCTGCCTATAACCAGATAATCGGCACCATTATTAATGGCTTGAAACGGTGTGGTAACGCGTTTCTGATCGTCCGTATTGCCATCATCAGCGGGTCTAATGCCGGGCGTGACCAGGCAAAAGTCATTGCCGATTTTATTTCTCAGGTTTGTCGCTTCCAGCGCAGAACAAACGATACCATCTAATCTGCAATTTTTGGTCAACTTCGCCAAACGCTCAACAATTTGTTCAGGCTCACCTTGCAGACCAATATCACGTAGATCTTCATGATCCATGCTGGTTAATAGTGTGACAGCAATTAGTTTGGTGTTACCACTAATTGGTAGTGCATCGCGTGCGGCTTGTAGCATTTTTTTTCCACCAAGCGCGTGGACGTTGGTCATCCAGACGCCCATACTTGAAACGGCGCGACAGGCTTTCGAGACGGTGTTAGGGATGTCGTGGAATTTTAAATCAAGGAAGACATCAAAACCACTACGCATAAATGTCTCAACCAGTTGTGGGCCGGCAGTAGTGAACAGCTCTTTGCCAACTTTTAAGCGGCATAAGCTGGGGTCAAGTTTCGCAGCAAGATCCAACGCATGACTTGCACGGTCAAAATCTAGTGCAACAATAATGCGTGGTTCATCCATTAAGTAAGTGTCTGCCGTGCAGATTATTTACTACGCGAAATTGATAAGTAGGTGAGGCCTATACCTAGTGCAAAAAAAAGTAATAATACAACGCTCAATGGCAGATCATGAGATTTGTCAAAATAGTAATTCAGCGTAATTGTTTCGGAGTTCTTTGCAGCAAATCCAACTAGTAGTACAAATATACTAATACGTAGAAGCCATGTTATTAAGTACATAGTTTTTTAAATTTTTTATATCCTGTAAATATCCGTTATCTTAATGAGTGTTTACTAACTAATGTTTTAGCGAAATTTATTAGTATTCTTTTCGTTAATTCATGAGCCAGACAGCTAATGAAAAACGTTATGCATTCATTGTTAGGTACGAATCATACCGATTTTCCAACGGATATTGTAGAGGTTATTCTGTTATTTTTTGTTAATGTTATCTACACGTTCACGCATTTCTTTTCCTGCTTTGAAATGCGGTACATATTTCTCAGGAACTTGAACTTTTGTACCTGACTTAGGATTACGGCCAATACGTGGTGGCCGGTAGTTTAAGTCAAAACTACCAAACCCACGAATTTCAATGCGCTGGCCTTCAGATAAGCTTTTGGCCATTGCATCAATAATCATCTTGACTGAAAGTTCAGCATCTTTAGTTACAAGTTGCGGAAAGTGTGCCGCAAGCCTGGAAATCAATTCAGATTTCGTCATGAATATTCCTTATTGCTCTGTGTTTTTACTATCCATTTTGGCTTTTAGTAAAGCGCCTAGGCTGGTTGTTCCTGCATTTGCAGGGGTTTTAATTTTTTTCATTGCACTAGTCTCGTCGGACTTATCTTTTGCCTTTATTGAAAGGTTAATAGTCCGGTTTTTGCGATCAATATTAATGATCATAGTCTCGACTTTATCACCTTCTTTTAGGTGTGTGCGGATATCTTCGACGCGGTCACGTGAAACTTCAGATGCACGTAAGTAGCCATCTACTTTATCATTTAATGCGATGACAGCGCCTTTTGCATCTAAGGATTTGACGATGCCATTAATAATACTGTTCTTGTCGTTTTCAGAAACAAAGTTATTAAAGGGGTCTCCTTCCAGTTGCTTGATACCCAGCGAGATACGTTCACGTTCGACATCAATAGAGAGGATTAATGCTTCAACTTCATCACCTTTTTTATAATGGCAGACAGCATCTTCGCCGGGTTGATTCCAAGACAGATCAGATAAGTGAACAAGTCCGTCAATATTCCCAGGCAAACCAATAAATACACCAAAATCAGTGATTGATTTAATTTGACCGCTGACTTTGTCGCCTTTTTCATGATTCATTGAGAATTCATCCCATGGATTTACTTGACATTGTTTCATGCCAAGTGAGATGCGACGCCGTTCTTCATCAATTTCAAGAATCATGACTTCTACTTCATCACCCAGTTGTACAATCTTAGATGGGTATACGTTTTTGTTGGTCCAGTCCATTTCAGATACATGAACCAGTCCTTCAATACCTTGTTCAATTTCAATAAATGCACCGTAGTCAGTCAGATTAGTGACTTTTCCAAACAGGCGGGTACGTTGCGGATAACGGCGTGATAGACCAACCCATGGATCTTCGCTGAGTTGTTTCATGCCTAATGATACACGGTTTTTTTCCTGATCAAATTTTAGTACTTTAGCGGTTACTTCATCACCAATATTAACGACTTCTGATGGATGTTTAACACGACGCCATGCCAAATCAGTAATGTGTAATAGGCCGTCAATACCACCTAAGTCAACAAATGCGCCGTAATCGGTGATGTTTTTAATAATACCTTGAACAACTGCACCTTCTTGTAAGCTTGCTAGTAGCGATTCGCGATCAGCACCTTGTGTTTCTTCTAACACAGCGCGACGCGAAACGACAACATTGTTGCGCTTGCGATCAAGTTTAATGACCTTGAATTCCATTTCCTTATTTTCAAAAGGTGTGGTGTCTTTGACCGGGCGAATATCAACCAATGAGCCGGGTAGAAATGCGCGTATGCCGTTAATCATGGCGGTCAAACCACCTTTTACTTTGCCATTGATTAAACCACTTACAATTTTGCCGCTTTCCATGGCCTCTTCCAAATCATGCCATGCGGTTAGGCGTTTGGCTTTGTCACGAGATAAGCGTGTTTCACCATATCCATCTTCGAGAGATTCAATAGCAACACTGACGAAATCACCTGGCTTGGCTTCTATTTCACCTTTGTCATTTTTGAATTCTTCTACGGGAATGAAACTTTCTGATTTGAGTCCAGCGTTAACAACAACAATATTGTAATCAACTCGGACAACTTCGGCAGTAATTACCTCACCGATACGCATTTCCTGGTGAGAAAGGCTTTCTTCGAAGAGTTCGGCGAAACTTTCTGGAGAGTCGGTTGCTAGGGAAGCAGTAGTCATTATAAAAAATACCTGATCTTAATTACGCCATCTGAGGTTTTACTCAGTGGGTTGGGTTAGTTAAAAAATTATTTGAAAGAAAATTCAAACTATTCGCCAAAAACTTGTTTATAGCGTATAGGTGTTTTTTCAGCTTCAAACACTATTTATTTGTACAGGTTTCAGCATACCACGCAAGCACAGTATCTTTCGCTTGAGTAATAGAAAGCGCAGTTGTATCTAACAACTTTGCATCTGTACCTTGTTGCAAGGGCGCAGTGCTTCGATTACTATCTCGAGCATCACGTTTTTGGATATCTTGCAATAAGTCGGCGATATTAGCATTTATACCTTTCCCTATCAACTGCTTATAACGTCTTTGTGCGCGAATTTCAGCGCTGGCAGTCAAAAATATTTTGAGCGCGGCATTGGGGAAGATGACAGAGCCCATATCACGCCCATCGGCTACTAAACCGGGTGTTTGGCAAAATGCACGTTGGCGCGCCGTTAATGCTTCTCTAACTTGCGGATAGGATGCCAAGTTTGAAGCTAATATGCCGCATTCTTCGGTACGAATTGCATCGGTGACTTCATTATCCCCCAAAAAAATCTTATCGTGTTTAAAAATAACATCAAGATCTTTGGCAATATTTGCCAATGTATTGATATCATTAATGTTCGTGTTGGTTTGCATTGTTTTTAGTGCCACCAGACGATATAGCGCGCCACTATCCAGGTAATAAAATCCAAGTGTATTGGCAACGAGTTGGGCGATTGTTCCTTTGCCAGATGCAGAGGGACCATCAATGGCAATTACTGGAATATCATGGGTATGCATTGAATAACCTTATGTTTAAGCGCCGACAATTTGTGAAAATTGGGTGAAGTAATCCGGGAAAGTTTTTGCTACACAATCAGGTTCGTTAATTCGAATAGGTGTACCTAGGGAAACTAATGAGAAGCACATGGCCATTCGATGATCGTCATAGGTGTCTATCGCGGCATTCGGCGTTAGTCCGTTTTCGGGTGGAGTAATACGTAAATAATCTTTGCCTTCCTCGACTTTGGCGCCTAGTTTGCGTAGTTCTTTTGACATGGCGGCAAGTCGGTCGGTTTCTTTTACGCGCCAACTAGCAATATTTTTGAGTGTCGTTGTGCCATCGGCAAATAAAGCGGCAATGGCCAATGTCATGGCTGCATCTGGAATATGATTACAGTCCAGGTCAATAGCTCGCAAGCGTTTGTCAGATTGATTAGATTGTATACCAGATGCCTCTATCCAAGTGTCACCCATGGTAATTTGTGCTCCCATTAATTTTAGTGCTTCAGCAAAATGGATGTCGCCTTGCGTGCTATTTCGGCCGACACCTTGAACACGCACTGGGCCACCGCCAATCGCGCCAGCCGCAAGAAAATATGAGGCAGATGATGCATCACCTTCAATAGTCATTTCTCCCGGACTGCTATAAGATTGATTTTCAGGGATGAAAAATTGCTGCCAGTTCTGGTCATGCGAAACTTGTATACCAAAGCGTTGCATTTGTGCGATGGTAAGTGCGATGTACGGTTGTGAAATTAATGCACCAGAAACTGTGATGGTGGTCTTTTTATTGGTTAGTGGTAGCGCCATAAGTAATCCAGTTAAAAATTGACTGGAAGCATTACCTTTTACAGTGATATTGTTAATTGCTTCATTATGTGTGTTGGCGGGTCTGATTTCTAGGGGTGGAAAACCGTTGTTACCCAGATAAGTAATGTTTGCGCCAAGCTGACGAAGAGCATCAACTAAATCACCGATTGGTCGCTCATGCATGCGGGTTACGCCAGATAGTTGGTAATGTCCTTGCATTAATGACAGCACAGCAACAAGTGGGCGAAAAGCTGTACCTGCATTACCGAGAAACAAATCAGCGTGTTTTATAGGGAAATTCCCCGCGCCGCCAATAATATAATAATTATTTTTATCTGCTTGTGTAATGGTGATGCCTAGTGTACGCAGTGCTTCTAACATTCGTGCTGTATCGTCAGAAGCCAGTAAATCACGGACATACGTTGTACCTTGTGCCAATGCAGCCAATAAAAGAATCCGATTTGAGATACTTTTAGAACCAGGTAGTTGTATAGTACCTTGTGCTGCTTTAACAGAAGCTAGGTCAAGCCATTTCATATGTTTGTATGTAAAAAACGGTAGATGATAACTGATAAGGAAGCTGAATGATGTATAAACCAATGTCTGATAGCTAAAATAACCTATCTCATGCTGAGATTTTATCTCATCACCGATTGAATCAGCAATTAATCAGTACGTTTATCACAAAAATAATGGCATAAATAGTGGTGCTGGAGAACTTGATTTGAATAGAAATATTGAATTAGTGGTAATTTAATTTGCAAAAATATTTATTAATCTACCTTGTTTAAGGTAATCTATTGCGGTAAATTTTCAGAAAAGGGTCTTATTTGTTTGAGATGCCTTTAAAAAATTATTACCTGGCATATGGATAAGTAGATGCGGGGTAAAGTTGTCTTAATTATTCTTATGAAGAAGAGGTTGTTTAATGGAAGATGCAGAAATTGCTTTAATGTTTTGCTTGCTGCTTATTCCTGTTGCTATTTGGTTGCAGGTATGGGTAAAGGGGCGCAAAATAAAACGACAAAATGAAATGGGTGAAGAAGAATTTGATAATACGGGACGTGCTTTTTTATCAATAATGTTAGAAGGTGTGGCTGTTATTGGTGGGCTGCTTATAGTTATCGTGGCTTCAGGCGGTGTTATTAAGTATATTTTAAATTTTTATATGTAATCTACAAGGAATCGTGGGATAACCCATGAATTTGACATTTAAATAAAAGTTCTTGAGTTATTGGCGATTCCTGATAAAAATTTTCCCAATGTTTAGTTTATAAGTGACTAGGTTTCTTTGCTTGTTGGTTTAGTTACCGTTTCTTTCTTTTTGGATGTGGTTTTCTTAGCAGGTTTTTTCTGCTCAAATTCAAAACCGATTTTTCCGTCTGAGTTTCTGACTAGGTAAGCTGAAAAAGGCCTGCCTTTTTTGGAAATAAATTTTGTCAATAAGTCTGTTTTACCTGTTTCCAGTAATTTTTGGACTTGTTCGCGTTCTATTGGGCGTTCAAGAATGATTTTCCCTGTTCTGAAGCTGCATGAACGTGATGGGCCGACAGATTTTTCACAAATATAATGCATGCCGTGTTCATAAACAGCATTACTACATTGCGGACATTTTCCCAGGGAAACTTGACTGGTAAAGTCTACTTCTTCTTGATTTTCATCATCATTACCAAAGTCAAATTTCATTTCTAACTCATCAGTGAGTTTGATATTGGCATTAAACAAGCGCCCCATTTTACTACGGAAGCCTTGCAGCGGGCCAACTTCTCGTTTGGTAATCAAAGTTTCCATTTCATCAACTTCAAATTGACGACCAGCTAAAATTTTCCAGAGTGCAAAATCACATTTTTGGCATTGGAATTTTTTATAGGTTTCATGGACGATACCTCCGCATTTTGGGCAAGGTGATTGTAGTGTTGAAAAATCACCTTCGATTGTTTCACCGCGATGACTTTTCGCTTGTTCAACAATTTTGCGTGTCATTTCAGCAATGTTATTCATAAATGCACTGCGTTTTAATTCGCCTTGTTCAATTTGTCGGAGCTGAAACTCCCAGTTCCCAGTGAGCTCAGGTGAAATGAGTTCTGGAACTTTAAGGCCGCGCAATAAAGTAATGAGAGAGAAAGCTTTGGCCGTCGGTTGTAGCTCTCTGCCCGTGCGCTGTAAGTAATTCTCGTAAACCAGGCCTTCGATAATCGCCGCACGGGTAGCTGGTGTGCCTAAACCTTTAGTGCTCATGGCGGCGCGTAGCTCCTCGTCTTCAACAAGTTTCCCAGCGCCTTCCATAGCTGACAGTAAAGTCGCCTCATTAAATCTAGCTGGGGGGCGGGTTTGATTGTGGATGACTTCGATTTCTTTTGTGGTGACAGACTGGTTGGGGGTAATAGCGACCAATGTTGAATCATCATCTGTATCATTGTTCTTTGTTGATTTGCCATAAACAGCTTGCCATCCAGGATTAACTAGGACCTTGCCCTCTGTCTTAAAGGGCTCATTTTCAACACGAGTTATTCGTGTGGTAATCAAATATTCGGCCGCGGGATAGAAGATAGCTAAAAAACGCTTTGTTACTAAATCATAAAGTTTAGTCTCAGCTTCATTTAGCTTTTTAGGATTTAGTAGGGTTGGAATAATGGCAAAGTGATCAGAGATCTTAGCGTTATTAAAAATACGTTTATTGGCTTTGACCCAGTCTGAAGTCAGAATTTTGCTGGCAAATGCCCCGTAGTCGGTGTCTTTTAAATTCTGTAGTGTGTCTTTAACCGTGGTAATGTAATCCTCAGGTAGCGCACGTGAGTCGGTACGTGGATAAGTGAGTACTTTATGCCGTTCATATAAGGCCTGCGCAAGTCCTAAGGTTGCTTTTGCGGAAAAACCAAAACGACTGTTCGCGTCGCGTTGCAAGCTTGTTAGGTCATATAGTAAAGGGCATGTTTCTTTGGAAGGTCTGCTTTCCTCGCTAGCAATGCCTGTCTTTCCCTGACATTTATCGCGGATAAGCACGGCTTTATCCTGAGTCCATAATCTTTCAGCTTTTAACTCATTATTCGTTTTATCTTTGGTGAATTTCTCATCAAACCATTTGCCGAGATAGCTGCCATTTTTTGTGGCAAATGTGCCATGTATTTCGTAGTAGCTTTGCGGTACAAATTTTTTAATTTTTTCTTCACGTTCAACAAGAATTGCCAGAGTTGGTGTTTGTACACGCCCAACTGTTGTTTTGTGAAAGCCGCCTTCCTGGGAATTAAAAGCTGTCATGGCGCGTGTGCCATTAATTCCTACTAGCCAATCTGATTCTGAGCGGCTGACAGCAGCTTCTGCCAGTGATTGCACTTCTGAATTGTCAAGTAATTTTTTGAAGCCTTGGCGAATGGCATCTGGCGTCATTGATTGTAACCAGAGGCGTTTAATAGGTTTCTTAGTACCGACATGGCGAACGATATAATAAAAAATTAATTCGCCTTCTCTACCTGCATCACAGGCGTTGATGATTGTGTCAATATCTTTACGCTTGATGAGTTTAGTTAGCAGTTTAAGGCGTGTGGCCGTTTTCTCGATAGGATTTAAATCGAAGTGAGGCGGGATGACAGGTAGGTTAGCAAAGCTCCATTTACCGCGTTTTACTTCATATTCTTTAGGAATGATAAGCTCAAGTAAATGACCGACAGCCGATGAAACGACGTATTCATCACTCTCAAAATAGTCGTTGTGTTTGGAAAAGCCGCCCAGTGCACGAGTGATATCTGTTGCAACAGAAGGTTTCTCAGCGATAATCAGTGACTTGCTCATGATCTTTCCATGAAAGGGTATCTGCTTGTTAATATTTCTTGATAAAAGCTAGGGGTATTAATTCGAGTATTGAGCACAGTTAGTCCGAGTGACGGTTTGTAACTAAATTAATGGGTAGTAACGTAAGAAATTTTATCAATGCTTATATTGCGAGTCGCTGACAACCAGTAATTTTTCAAGGATGGTGTCATCTGCGAGTTGATTTTGTATCCAAAGTTCGGTTAGGACAATCAGCTTAATTTTTTCTAAACTTGATGAATCTTCATCCATTGCTAAAACGCGGTCAATGAGTAATTCACGTTGTAGTGCATTAATGATGTCGGCCTGTTGTAGAAAAATAATAAAACCTCGTCCTTCAGCATCGATTCTTTCCATTTCATATTCGGTATAACAGCGAAACGAATCGCTTTCAGCAAGTGTAGAGGGGTAATTTCCTATGTCATGCCGGGCCAGTTCAGAGAGCCAGTCAAGTGCTTGATTGATGTCTTCATCAGCAAACCCTGCAATAGTTAATTTGCGTGTTAGTGTGGCGGAATCAGGGTAACTGCCGGAATCAAAATAATTTTCAAATAAATAAACAAGTATATCGAACATAATAGTTAAAATAATTTCAAGTATGTTTATAGTAGGGGTTTTTAATTTCCCTTATAGTTATAAATATCAGCAACATACGTTATTGAATTCGTTGGTAACAGCCGCCTGGAAGACTGGTAATTAGGCCGTCTAACTCAAGCGTTAATAGCATGGCTGATACTGCATCTGCCGTCAAGCCACTACGAGTACATAAAGTATCAACATCGACTGCGTCATAGCCAAGAAGTTTAAGTAGTACTGCATCTTCGGCGGATGGTTTTGAGTCAGACTCAGATTCTTGAGTATTGATAGGCGAATTTTCTGTTGATTGAAAATTAAGTTCATCAAGAATATCTTGTGTACTTTCTACTAATTTCGCACCTTGTTTGATTAATGCATGACAGCCTTTTGAGAGAGGAGAATGTATTGAGCCTGGAATTGCCAACACATCACGTCCTTGTTCTAGCGCTTGGCGCGCTGTAATTAGAGAGCCACTGCGTAATGCGGCTTCAACAACTAAACAAGCAAGACTCATGCCGCTGATAATGCGATTCCGGCGAGGAAAATTTCTTCCAATGGCCGGTGTACCAAGTGGAAATTCTGAGATTAACGCGCCATTTTTCGCTAGTTGGTGTGCAAGCTGGTGATTTCGCGCAGGGTAGACAATGTCTAGGCCTGTTCCCACAATTGCGATACTGGCAGAAGCACCGCGTAAGCCACCGTGATGTGCGGCTGTATCAATCCCCAGCGCCATACCACTGATGATACAAAGTCCTGCGTTACTGGCTGCTTCTGAAAAAGCCTCTGCATTAGATAAGCCTTGCGGTGTTGCGTTGCGACTGCCTACAACAGCTAAGGCAATTCTATTTAGAAGTTTTCTTTGTCCTTTAAAATAAAGCAGAGGGGGCGGGTCTGGGATATTTAGGAGTTGGCTTGGGTAATCAGGGTCTGCCAAAGTGATAATTGAGTTAGTTGGATCTTCTAGCCATTTAAGTGTTGTGGAAATCTTATCAGTATCAGCGCCGCGCAATAAATTCTTAACAAGGGGTTTTTTTATGATGCGTTCAAGTGCTGCGGTATTTGCGGAAAAAATCTCATTTGGGCTGCCAAAAGCAACCAGCAAGCGCCGTACGGACTCATCTCCCAGACCTTTAATTAAGCAAAGATTTAGCCAAGACTCGATGTCCGGTGGATGATTCATAAGAATAATACATGGGTTTTATGGTGTTCTGACAGCATCCAGAATTTCAATAAAATGTGTACTTTGTACTACCAACGCATAGGATATTTTATCAAAAACCCGGAACACAAAAACCAGTCC
>JAOULU010000225.1 GCA_029881855.1 Nitrosomonas sp.
ACGAAATGGCAGCCCGGTACCAATCAAACAATCCTCCAGCCGGGTTCGTTTACTCACACGCAAACGCTTATTATTAAGATAAGCACCACCACCACGGCTGGCTGTGAACAATTCATTATTGGTTGGGTCATAAACCACAGCATGCGTCAGCACACCTTTATGTTTCAATGCAATGGAAACCGAGTACTTGGGAAATCCATGCAAGAAATTAGTGGTGCCATCGAGCGGATCAATAATCCATTGATACTCAGACTGCTTCGCATCACCTTGATGACCGCTTTCTTCAGCCAAAATGGCATGATCTGGATACGCTGATAACAAAACTTTAATAATCGCTTCTTCAGCAGCACCATCCACTTCACTGACAAAATCACTGTGTGTTTTTTTGGAAACTGTCAGTAAATCTAGATTTTGTGACGCCTGATTAATGACGCTACCTGCACGACGCGCAGCTTTCACTGCGATTGTTAGCATTGGATGCATAATTTGATTTGAAATTTAACAGAAGCGCGATTTTACCTTGATATTTCATCAGTTGCTGGAATATAAATGCCCGCCGTATTTAACTTGGTTTTGTTCACACCCTAAAACACCGTTATTCTGCGGTGTCAGCGATGCTATTTACCATCTAACATTTTATGCGCCAAAAGCAGAAGGCTGCGCCTACCAAATAAGAACATCACATGGGTGCATATTGATCGTTACTATCTGTAAAGAATACCTCAATAATTCAGCTTTAAGACCGATAAAGGAAGGTAACTATCAGCCTATCTTATAGCAAAATATCCAATTTACGATTTACGCTACCTTAAACAATATTTCATTAACCGCGTTTATGGATTTAACAAGCCATCCTATTTATTAATACCCCACGGAGGAAGCATTATGAGTTTTGTAGCCGGATTACGCAGACAACTTAGGTCAGTAATCACCTCGGAAAATTCAGATCCCGATGATTTATTTTATCAGTGGTCTGAAAATGGCGATGAAATCAAAAATGCCTCTAAATTAATTGTTGGCCCTGGTCAAGGCTGTATCTTTGTTTATCAGGGTGTGCCTAAAGCGATGATCGTGAGAAATGGCATTGTTAATTTAACCACCGACAACATCCCTTTTTGGACAACAGTCAAAAAATTCATGCAATTTTTTGAAAGTGAACATAAAGTCGGAATTTATTATTTCCGCACCACAAAAATGCTGGACCAGAAATGGGGAACAACCTCAATGATTAAATACGAGGACCCAAAATATAAATTTCCAGTGAGTCTACGGATCTATGGAAACTATAGCTTTAGAATCCGTTGGCCGGGGAAATTTTTTGTCAATGTTGTTGGTGAGCACAATAACTTCTCTGTGTCCCAATTTAGACAAACAATGAACGCAAGAATAGTGCAACCACTCACAGATTATCTCGCGGAATCTAAATACAGCTTTGCTGAAATTGACGCACACAGAGATGAGATTTCCGCAAATTTAACGGCCAAACTGCAAAAGGATTTTGCAAAGCTGGGGTTTTCTCTAACCGATCTACGCATCGAAGGCACTAATTTCGACGATGAAACCATTGAGCGTATTAACCGTATCGCTAATGTTTCCACTGAAGCTCAAGCAGCGAGCGCAGCCGGGCTTGATTACGCAGATTTACAGAAATTAGAAGCCATGCGGGACGCCGCAAAAAACGAAGCTGGTGGCGCTGGAATCGGGATGGGAATTGGTGCGGGTATCGGCTTCGGAAAAATGATGGCCAATAGCATGGTCGAAGACAACACATCAACACCATCGGCAGAAGACCCATACAGCAAACTGAAAACACTCAAACAAATGTTAACGTCTGAATTAATTAATGAGGAAGAATATAACAACAAAAAGAACGAGATTCTTAGTCGGTTCTAATGGCTAACTGCGCCAGTTGCTCAGCCCCGCTTCCCCCTTATGCAGACATCTGCGACTATTGTGGTAGCAAGCATGATACGAATTTTCACGGCATCCACCGCTACACAGTTAATCGCCCGTTATCGGACCGCATTTGTCCACACTGTAACGAACATCTCCAGACCATTAACCTGAAATCAGCCGGTAAATTCTTTGTTGAACGGTGTGAAAAATGTATGGGTGTGTTTTTTGATTCGGGAGAGCTACCCGCCTTGTTAGAAAAATCCGTTAGTCATGTTTATGAAATTAATCTTAAACGAATAGACACAATCAACCAGAAAAATTACAAAAAAAATAAAACAGTACGCTACATTAAATGCCCCGTATGCCATGCTTTTATGCAGAGAACAAATTTTGCTAGCCGTAGCGGGGTTATTGTTGATAAATGTCGCGATCATGGTATCTGGCTAGATGGTGGAGAACTCTTACACCTAATGGAATGGAAAAAATCTGGCGGTGAAATGCTGCATGAGCAATTAAGGGGTGGAAAAGAAAATGCATCAATTAATAATCGCCAAAAAACTCAGCACGAAAACCCCAGCATTAAGGACAAAGATTTTTTATCCATCTTGTGGGATGCTTGTTCAGGCAATTCGCGATAACTTCACAACGCAACAACAATCAAGCCCCACCCCTGCCACTCTAGTACAACCATACGCCCTCTATATTTTTTTATGCGTCATATACTTGGCGTAATTCGCTATATAGTCATCCAGATTCTCTTCCAGCATTTGTTTATACTCTGCCATAAAGTATTCTATTGTTGCTTGTTTAGCTTCAAGCGCCTCTTTAGAACTATTAAAACTACTGACACTCACATAGGCGTTATAGCGCGCAACAGAGTACATAAACGACGCACTCACCATACCCTTGCTGATTTTCTCGCCGACTTGGCTGTTTGACAGATGTATATGCTCATCGGCTCTTTTGTAAAAAGTTGAATCTACTTGCTTCATTTATTTTTCCTTATGTGAACAACTAATTTTTTTATAGTTATGTTTATGCTACGAATGAGATTGTTTTATTTCTGGGGGAATATACATGAGCGCTGCAATAACTCATACCACATTCCGCTACGGAACAAAACAGACGGGGGTAGCGTTTTGTCAGGATGACGAGGTTTGCTGACGATTCAGAAATTAATGCTATATATTACTACCCCTTACCACATCAACCAAATAATCCCAGATACAGATTTTTTGATAGCTCAAAACAATCGAGGCTAACCCTGATGATCGTTTTGCCTGGAATTTTACTGATTACATTCGTTTGCTTTAAGTCGTTAAGGTATATTAACAAAACACATATTATACTTTAAATGTTAAAAGTATAATATAAAAGCATATAATGTAGTTTCCACGTAAAAAGTAATTTAGCCGAATAGCTGAATATATTTTCTGAAA
>JAOULU010000226.1 GCA_029881855.1 Nitrosomonas sp.
AAGCGCGCAGAAAGTGTTTCTACCTGGCTTGATAGCTCAGTTGGTAGTTTATGAAAGTTCTCCAGTGTATTTTCGACCAATAGTAAAGCAGATGCCATTTCCATAGCCAGGCCTTCATCCATATCATGTGACTCATTTTGCAGATATTGAATGGTGTCATTGATTGCAGCAATTAATTTCTCTAAGGGTAGGCATTGGATTGAGCCGGCCAATTGTATAAGTTGCCCACTATTAGCGGATAGTAACGTTAGGTTCTCTTGCTGTCCTGAACAGAACCCACGCCAGTTATCATTAGCCCTCATCAGGGTGCTATGCATTGTTCCCAGTGTTTTTTGTAGTGTTTCTGCTTCTTCAGGTGTTAATAAAACACTTTGTTCTTCATTAGCGGTGTCTAAATCAGGCCATTCGTAGGTTTGTTTGATCTCATTGATGCGTTCAGTGGCGGAATCAGAATTTGCAATATGGTAGAGCAGCTCTCGTATTAATTGTGCTGTGTTACCTGGTGTGCCTTCGGCTAAATGGCGTATTGTTTGTTCGATCTTTCCGCATATTCGTCGCATGGTCAAATCGATATCTTCTTGCTGCAATAGGCCCTCTAAAAAACCAGTTGCGACCCACCAAAAAGTTCGTTGTTCGAGTGAGCCGGGGACCTGCTCAATCTGGTTGGTTACAAGAACCATTTCTTGCAGGCCATCTTTATTGGCTGTATCTCGTAACCATTGTAATAGCCCAGCTTGATATTTAATGCGTGCTTGTTTAATTAGGGCTTTAGTTTCGAATGGATTAGTGTTTGCAAATTCAGACTTTAGAGTCGGTTTGGTTATTAATTGAGGGAAGAATAAATCAGATTCAGATACATGCTTAAATCCGGCTGCATGCATTAATGTCTGGTACGCTGGGAAAAGGCGAAGTGGGTTGTCTTCCTTGCCTTCTATAAGTTCGTTTAGATAGTGGTGTAATGCATGTGTTATTTGTCTAAGCGCATCTAACACATTTTGATTGGGTTCTGTTTCTTTCTCAATGAGTGCCCCCATCAATTGCTCTACATTTCCATTGATGGTTGTGATGCTGTTTAATTCAAGCATTTCAAGCAGACCATCTAGTTGGTAGTAATATCTACGGCAAGAATCAATCTGCGTAATGTCACTTGGGTATTTGGCAAAAATATCAAAGTCATGCTCGATTAATGAGAAGATTTGATTAATACCTTCTTTGAGTCCGATAATCGATGTGATATTAGGTTTTGTTTGAGCGCTCATTAGCTTATTGGGTATTGGATATCGTTAATCTTAAAGACATGAAATAGTTCAAACCTTAAAACTGGATACAGATGCTTTGAGTTTAGAAGCGAAACCGGAAATTTGTTTTATGGATGAAGTGGTTTGTGTTGTTCCATCCGTTGCCTTGCGGGTGATATGTAGAATTTCTTCCATATTTTCGACTACCTTGTTAGCTGCTTGTGTTTGTGCATGGGTTGTGTCAAAAATGCTAGTGACAAGTTGTGCTAGTTTTTTTGAGACCACTTTAATTTCTTCTAAAGCCAGGCCCGCTGCATCTGAGCGTTTTGTCCCTTTTGTGACACCTAAGGTACTTCTTTCCATGGCTGCTATGGTGTTTTGTGTGTCAGTTTGAATTGTTTTAACCAATCGGCTGACTTGTTGGGTTGCTTCTGCTGAACATTCAGCTAAGCGTTGTATTTCCTGTGCAATAACTGTAAAGCCATAGCCTGCTTCACCAGCTGCGGTTGCTTGTAGGGCGGCATTTAATGCCAATACATTGGTTTGTTCAGTGATGTCTGATATTAAGGCAACAATTTCTCCGATTTCTTGTGAACTTTCACCAAGACGTTTAATGCGTTTAGAAGTGTCTTGGATATGCGTACGAATTTCATTCATGCCAGCAATTGACTCACGTACAGCAATATAACCTTTTTCAGCTGTTGCTAAGGACTGTTTTGCAACCTTTGCGGATTCTGTTGCGGTATCAGACACTGCGCTGATAGATTCGGTCATGCTTAGTATAGCTATCGTTGATTCTTCAATTTTTAGTGATTGCTGTTGTGTAGCAGTGAGTAAGTCAGAGGAAACTTCTTGGGCTTGATTAGACGCTTGGACAACCTGGGCACTTGCTTTATTAACTCGCTCAACTAGCGTGTGTAGTTCTTCAACTGTATAGTTAATTGAATCTGCGATGGCTCCGGTAATATCTTCAGTAACTACAGTACGTATTGTTAGATCGCCGTCAGCTATTTTTTTCATGTCATCCAGAAGCCGTAGTATGGTTTTCTGTGTTCTTTTTATTTCATTCTGACTAGTGTGAAATTGGAGGTGTGTATTTTTGTGCATTACGCTGATAAATAGAAGTAATGCAAAAATAGCGCAAATACCAGACGAGTACATGACTATATCCAGTAAAAAAATATGACTAAGGTTCTGGGTTTGGAGTTTGTTGTTAAGTATTTCAGTTAAACTTAGCGAGGCTTCTCTATGGGTAATAATTTCGTTTGCAGCATGTTTAAGTATGGTTATTTCTGGTGTTTGTTCTTGAATAATCCCGATATAATCATCAAGATTTTGAAGTAATGTATTGATTTGGGACAACTGCTGAAGAACAAGCTTGTCTTTAGTCCTAATTAGAGCCAGTCCATTATTACCTCGATTTAAGGCCTGGATGATGATTGAGAAGCGCTGACGATCATGTATGAGCCCCCCTTTAAGTGTAGCGATTGGAGACTCAATAGGGAAGATCGTGTTGACGCTTTTTGTGATGTTTTGCGTAAGTACTTTCATTGTTTCAACGACAATGACTTTATTTGATGAACGGTCAATTTGTGCCAAATGATTTGTAAGTTGTCCCATCAATTGAAGCAACTGCTCACTAGTCGTATTAATTTCACGAATAACCTGGTTCAGATATACCAGAGTGTCACGGTTTTTGAGAATAAGGTTTACTTTGTTTTCTTTTGGTTGCCAGTTTTTAATATAATTTTCTAGATGCTGCAGGGTGGAGTCATCAGTTATTGGTGAAATCTGATTATTACGATAAATGCCGCCTTGAGACAATAATGAAATAAAATTATTGTGCTGATTCTTGCTGTTTTGTAATTGTGTAAAGGCAGTTTTATGACCCAATAGCGCTTGTTGCACCGATTCATTCAGATGCTGATCATGTATTTGTAAGTGCGTTATGATTTCTGATTGAGTGGTATTTTGCTTGGATTGCTGCGTACTAATCACTAGTGTAATTAAAAGCAGTAGTATGAATAGAATAAAAAAGCTGCCTAGTAGCCAGATTTTTTTTGTGGCATGTTTGTGTTCTTGTATTGTTTTTTCC